>CAIYSK010000123.1 GCA_903928835.1 uncultured cyanobacterium | reverse complement strand
GGCGTTGCGATCCCAGGGGGCCCAGGCCTGGGCCAGTGGGGTGATGGCGGGGCAGCTGCGCAGCGATGCGCCATGGCCGCTGATCTTGCAAACCGCCCAGGACTTGGCCGCAAGGGCCGCTGCAGCTGCTAGATAAGGAACCAGTTACTGCCCCTCTGCTGCCAGCCCATGGCCTCTGAAATCTTCGGCATCGCTGCCATCTTTTGGGTGCTGATCCCCGTGGGTCTTGCCGGCGGCGCCCTGCTGCTCAAATTCGCCGACAACGACTAAGGCTCGCTTCCGCCCCTGGCGCCCCCCTAGGCTCAGCCCCGCTTGAGCAGGGTGGATGCAGGTTCTGGTAGTTGGTGGCACTGGCACCCTCGGCCGTCAGATCGCTAGGCGAGCACTTGATGCGGGCCATCAGGTGCGCTGTGTGGTGCGGTCGCCCCGCAAGGCGGCTTTTTTACAGGAATGGGGCTGCGAACTCACCCGCGGCGATCTACTCGAGCCGGAAAGCTTGGATTACGCCCTTGAGGGGCAAGAGGCGGTGATTGATGCGGCTACTGCCAGGGCGACGGATCCCGGCAGTGCCTACGAGATCGATTGGACTGGGAAGCAAAACCTGTTTGCGGCCTGCCAGAAGGCGGGGGTGAAGCGGTTGGTGTTCCACTCCCTGCTCGATGCCGAGGCCTATCCCGAGGTGCCGTTGATGCATATCAAGGCCTGTACGGAACAGTGGCTGCAGGCTTCCGATTTTGACTACACGATCCTGCGGGGAGTGGCCTTCATGCAGGGCCTGATCAGCCAGTTTGCGATTCCGGTGTTGGAAAGCCAGACCGTGTGGGTGAGCGGCTCGCCGACGCCCATCGCTTACATGAACACCCAGGACGTGGCCCGCTTTGCCGTGGCCGCCCTCGACCATCCAGCGACCAGCCGCCAAGTGTTCCCGGTGGTGGGCCCGAGGGCCTGGACCACGAGCGAAATCACCCAGCTCTGCGAGCGCTCCACGGGCAAGGAGGCCCGGATGTTTCGCGTGCCGCCGGTCCTGATTCAGGCGATGCGGGGGGTGACCAGCTTTTTCGAGGCCAGCCTCAATGTGGCCGAGCGCCTCAGCTTCGATGCTGTGACTGGAGGCGGTAAGAGCCTGGATGCACCGATGGAAGACAGCTACGCCGCCTTTGGTCTTGATCCCGCTGAAACAACGGGCCTGGAGGCCTACCTGAAGGAGTACTACGACACGATCCTCAAGCGCCTGCGCGAGATGGAGGCCGACCTCGACAAGGACGCCAAGAAGAAATTGCCTTTCTGACGCCTGCTTGAGAACTTGCTGGCCCGGCCTAGCCCTGGTCAATCCATCAGTGCGTCTGTACTATCTATGAAGTGCGCGCGTTTGGCGATGTCGGTGTCCCAGATCAAAAACCTGCAGCGCCGCTTGGCCAATCTTGAGAGCGAGGCCGTCGATGAGGTGAACCGGGCCTGCGGCCATGAGCTCTGGCAAAGCCTGGGATTCGATGCCCTCGACAGCCTGGAGGATCCCGACCGGCGCTCCCGGGCGAACTACTACTACGGGCAACTGCAGACCGTTAGGGAGCTCAAAGACGTGGTCGGCTGAGCTTCTAGCACTTCGCCTGGATCGAATTGGCTTGGGTTGATGCTTGAGGGTTTGACACCTCACCCACCCCCACTTTTTGGGAGTGGGTGCAGAAGGAGGCCAGATCTATCAAGAGCCAGCCTTGGGTGCGAGAACCGCAAGCTTGGGCGGCTCACGGGTTCGGGGCTGTCGTTGTCAAGGAGGCCGCTACCAGGCATTTGAGACCCTGCCGCCCCTAGACCAACGCTTGCAAGCTTCGCCAAGGCGTCCCCGTAGGAAGGCTCGCCGACCCTCCCGTCGGCGAAAACGAGCCGCCAGCATTGGCAGCTGGCCAGTCATCCCTCCGCAACCGAGGGCCTCAAGGAGTTCTGTGAGCACGGCCTGTTCTTGGCCAACCGTTTCTCCATCGGCGGCGGCAAATAGGCAATAACAGGTGCTGATCGCTTCCCGATAAGTCAAATTCTGAATGCCAGAAAGGGCTGCTGCGATTGCCTCGAGATCAGGCTCGCCATGGGTGCTGAGTCCTTGGAGTTGCTCATTGGATAACTGCAGCTGACCCATAAATGAGGAATAGAGCTCCCACTCCTCTTGTTCGAATTCACCGTCAGCCATGGCTATCGCCATGGCTCCCTCGAGGATGACGAGACTAACGGCTGGTTCGTTTGATGTCATGGCTAGAGTCTGAGAGAGGCTTTGGCGTAATTCCGATCGCACCCAGTCGGCATGACGCAGTCGAGGCCCAAGTAGTTGATTGGCAGCCCAAGCAAAAAAGCTTGTAAGCAAGGATCCGTTCTTTTTTGCCATCTTCTTAGCGTATTGCGTCCAACAGATTCTACCCTGAATAAGGTACTTAATCTATGGATTACTTGGTTTGCTTGAGTCGTCTCTTGACGGGTATCTGCTTGCCTCTGGCCATGGGAAATCAAGACTTTTCATCGTGGGAAGATAAACCTTTGGCTGGGAAGAAATGATTCAGTTCTCCTTCCTTTTATGGCTTAAGGGAGGGGCTGGGCCGTTGGATCAATCTTCGGCTCGGCCCCCCTATCCGCCCCCGCCTGTGCGGCCTGATTTCCCGCCCCCGGCCCGGCCCCCGCGCCCGGGTGAGGTGAGCAGCTTGTGGATCCGCTGTTCTTCCCCCGGGCTCAACTCCCGCCAGCACCCAGCGGCCAACCCATGGAGGTTCAGAGGGGGCCCCCCATCCATTAAGTCGATGGCGACCCGTACCAGTCGAAGGGTCGGTAGCCCCACGGCCGCTGTCATGCGTCGTACTTGCCGGTTGCGCCCTTCCCGCAGTTCGAGCTGAAGCCAGCTGGTTGGAATCGACTGCCTCTGGCGAATCGGTGGATCCCGATCCGGGAGCTGGGGGGCGTCAATCATGCAGGCTTGGGCCGGCAAGGTGCGTTGTCCTTGGATTAGTAATCCGTCCTGAAGTTGGCGGATGGCATCCGGGTGGCTGACGATATCGCCTTCGACCTGGGCCCAATAGCGGCGCCAATGGCCAAAACTTGGGTCTGTGAGCCGTTGCTGCAGCCTGCCGTTGCTGGTGAGCAGCAGCAGCCCTTCGCTGTCGGCATCCAGACGGCCTGCCGCATAGACCTCTGGAACCGTGATGAAATCAGCCAGGCATCGCCAGCGGCTGCCCGCTTCTGGGGTGAACTGGCTCAGCACCCCGTAGGGCTTGTGGAAGAGAAGGCTGGTCAGGAGTCCACGTCAGGATTTGCGGGCTTTCCAGAGGTTGACCGCGCCGATTGAGATGAGAAGCAGTCCCAGATCCAAGGCAATCGGTGGGAGGATCATGGGTTGAATGGCTTGGGGCGCGGTTGGGGGACCAACTCTGCGACCCTATCGCCTGGCGGGCGGCAATTAAGGTAGATGCAGCGATTGATCCTTCTGAGCGCCCAGCTGCATGATTGAGACTTCCGGTGTGATCGAAAAGGAGCAGGGGAACGGGTTTTACCTGGTCACCCTGGAGCAGCCAGCCGGACACCAGTGCCTGTGCCGCGCAGCCGGCAAGCTCACCAAGTTTCGAATCAAACTCCTGGCCGGCGACAAGGTGCTTGTGGAGATCAGCCCCTACGACCTCACCCGCGGTCGCATCACCTACCGGGAACGCAATGCCGCAGCTGGTCCTCGCCCAGGCGGCAACCGCCCGGGTGGTCCGCGTCGCCGCTAGGGATTCAATCCAGGCGGCTTGCGTTTAAGAGCTCTTCGATAGCTGCTTTGAATTCGCTGCGTTGCTTGACGCCCCGGAAGGTCTGTTTCAGCTCTTTTTGGAAGAACAGCTGAACCGTGGGTGTGCCCGTGACACCAGCCTGTTGGGCAATCTCGGGATCGGCCTCGATGTTGATCTCCACCCCCTGGGCGGCACCGCCCAATTCATCCAGGATCCGCTTGAGCTGGGGCTTCAGCACATGGCAGGGGCCGCAGCTAGGGGAGGTGTAGACCACCAATAGGGGTCCTGGGCTGTCGTGATACAGCTTGCGAAGGGCATAGCTGCCCTTCTGCCAGAGGCCATCGGCCTCGAAATTCTCTGCGTCGCTTTCGGCTGTGGCCACGGGTTCGCCGCTGGGTTTGGGGTCCACCGGGTTGTGGCTCACGGTGACAGCCAGGTTGTGGTGGCTGAGCCAGCGTTCGGCCGCTAGGGCGGCTTGGCAACCGCTACCGGCCGCCGTAACCCCTTGGCGCCATTCGGCATCGGCCACGTCGCCAGCGGCATAGACCCCCTCCTGGCTGGTTTCGGGTCTGCCGGGCTTGGTCACCACGTAGCCGTGGGAATCGAGCTCGAGCTGGCCTTGCACAAGGCGGGTGTTGGGGGTGTGGCCAATCGCGTAGAAGAGCCCCCGCACGCTGAGGCTTTCGATCGCGCCAGCCGTTTCGGGGCCTGTGGCATCACGCAGGCTGAGGCTGCCTAGCCAGTCGTCTCCGGTCACATCCACCAGTTGGCGGTTCCAATGCACGGTGATGTTCGGGTTGGCCAGCACCCGATCGGCCATGGCGCCACTGGCCCGCAGCCGGCTGCCTCGCACGATCAAATGCACCCGGCTGCCGTATTTGGTGAGATACACGGCCTCTTCACAGGCGGAGTCTCCGCCCCCCACCACCGCCAATTCCTCGTCTCGAAATTGGGGTGTGGCGCCATCGCAGATGGCGCAGGCGCTGATGCCCCTGCTCCAGAACCGCTGCTCGCTTGGCACGTTCAGCCGGTTGGCCCTGGCGCCGGTGGCGATGATCAGGGCTTGGGTGTGGAAGGTTGCTCCGTCGGCCTGGATCCGAAAGGGTCGAGCCGAAAGGTCGATGAAATCGGCATCGGCTTCCACCAGGTGGCTGCCCCAGCGCACGGCCTGGGCCTTCATCTTGTCCATCAGGACTGGCCCCAGCACCCCGTCTGGAAAGCCGGGGAAATTTTCCACGTCGGTTGTGGTCATCAGTTGTCCGCCGGGGATGCCACCGTCCTGGAATCCGGTGATCAGGAGGGGGTTGAGGTTGGCCCGGGCGGCGTAGATGGCCGCGGTGTAACCGGCAGGGCCGGAGCCAACGATGACAAGGTTTTCAACGGCGGGACGACCTGCGCTCACGGCTTAAGCGGATTGACTATGAGTTGAGTCTATGACAGCGGCTTGCGGCGTTTGGGGGTTTGGCGCGGCATGGCCGGGGACGTCTGCGACCTTGGCTTGGATTTGACCAGGGCTTAATGCAAAGTTTATTTGGGGCTTCTTTAGATTTTATTTAGGTTTTATTCGGATTTGGCTTGAGGCCGATCTGGCTTGATTTCCTGGCTGATTTGGATCTGTTGCGGCTTCAGATTTCCAGGAGGCCGTCGCCTTCAACCCTGGAGCTAGGTCTCAGGTTGGTTGGGACCATCAGCACGGTGGCGTCTAGGAGGTCGGGGCGTTCCTCCAGGCACAGCAACCACTCCCGAAATTCTTCGTTGAGGGCATAGCTTTCCTCGAAATGCTCCAGGGCATCGAGGGTGGCTGCGCGGGCGAGGGCCCAGCTGACAGCAACGGTGAGTCGGCGTTCGACGGAAGCATTCATCTGTCCGTGTCCCCCTTGGTTGGAACCACGCTGCCTGGCCATCGGCTGTGTAGGGGTATCGGTTGACACAACGTCGCAAATTTGCGGCGCCGTGATTGCTGGAATCGCTGCAATCCGCAGTTAAACGTTATGCAATCTGCCGCGTAAATGCTGGTAATTCAGGCCCACCCATCCGGATGACGTCGCCAAGTTGTTCCTGGATCGCTTCCAGGGGAAGGCCGCTTGCTCCCCCCGCTCCGCCCAGGCCCCCGTCGGCGGCAACCACTTTGGGTCTCACCAGGTAGGGCTCGCTCAACGACCAGCTGCGGGCGTAGCTGATCAGTAGGGGGTCGGCCGGTGCAAACACGTAGGAGGCGTCCCTGGGGATGGCTTCGATCGAGGAGCGGGTGCTGTCCATGCGCACGGCGCGGGTGATCGCCTGAACAAAACGACTGCGGGTCACCACGGTGGTGAGGTAGGCCACCACCCGCAGGCGCGGTGCGTCGAAGCCCTCCGAGCACATGTCGATGCTCACCAGCCAATCGCCGTCACCCGCTTGAAAGGCCATCAGCCGATTGGCGGCATCGGGATCTTGGGAGTGCACAAGCTGCACCCGATCGCCTTCTTCGGCAAGCAGGGCCGTGAGTTGGCGGGCATGGGCGATGTCGCGGGCGATCACAAGCCCACCAGCCTCGGGATGGCCGCAGCGAACGCGTTCAAGCCGCCGCCGGGCATTAAGCAGAAGCCGCAGGGCGATGCTGCTGCTGTCGCCGAGGCGAATTGCCCGGCGTAGGTTGCGGGAGCGCCAGCTTTCGCGGCTCTCACCCGAGAGGGGGGAGGTTTCGGTGTCGCCCGGTTCGTGGCGGCGGCCATGTTCCACCCAGCCGTCCTGGAAGCGAAATTCAAGGGGCCGCACATCCCCTGCGGCAATTAGCTGGCGTGGTTCGACGCTCAGGTCGGGGGCAATGCGTTCAATGATCTGCTGGCCTTCGCGCACCTTCACCCGCCTGGCGGCGCAAAAGGCCAGGTTGTCGGCCCTAAACGGGGTGCCGGTGAGGCCTAGGCGCAGCTGGGCGCCTGCGGTCAGGTGGCTGAAGGCATGGCCCCAGGCAGCGGCTTCCGGTTCGTCGGGGTCCAAGCCCAGGTGGTGCACCTCATCGGCAATGGCCATCCAGCGGCCAATCCCTGCCTTGGGCAGTTCCTGCTGCAGGCGTTGGCGATGGCGGCCAGCGCTCTGGTAGCTGAGCAGCAGGCCATGCCAGTCGTTGTTTTTGGGGAGGGCCCCAAGTCCCAGCTCGGGATCCCAGGGGAGTAGGTGCAGGCCGAGGCGCTCGGCGGCCTGGTGCCACTGGTTGGCAATCGAGCTGCGGTGGCAGAACACCACAAAGCGATCCAGCCGCTGTTCCTGGTGCAGTTTGTGGAAGCTGAACAGGGCCCCCAGGGTTTTGCCGGCCCCTGGGCCGGCATGGATCAACACATCGGC
>CAIYSK010000122.1 GCA_903928835.1 uncultured cyanobacterium | reverse complement strand
GAGGTCCACTGCCACAGCACCCCGAAGGCCTGGGGTAGGGGCTGGCCTACGCCGGTGGCCATCACTTCCCATTCGGCTTCGCTGGGTAATCGGCCCCCGGCCCAACGGGCGAAGGCATCGGCCTCAAACCAGCTCAGATGCCGCACGGGCGCTTGGCTGGGGCGGGGTTGGCGCCCCGCCAGGCTGAATTCCCAATCACCGGTTTCATCACCGGTTTCATCACCGGGCCCAGCACCACGCCAGTAGCGGGGGGATTGCCACTGGTGCTGTTGGACAAGAGCCCAGCCTTCGCTCATCCATAACTCCGGCCGCCGGTAGCCGCCGTCGGCGATGAAGGCTTCGTACTCCCCATTGCTCACCAGGTGGCTGGCGATGGCAAAGGGCTCCAGCCATTGGCGGTGCCGCGGCGCTTCGTTGTCGAAGTGGAAGCTGTCGCTAGGGCCGCCGTGGCCGATCTCCACCAGGCCGCCGGGATGGCTCAGCCATTGCGATTCGTCCTCAAGCCAGCCGTTCTGGTAGGGGGTCTCGGGCTTGGGGCCGTAACTGGGTTCGAGGGGGTTGCGGCTGAAGCCATCCAGCAGATCCATCAGCAGCAATTCCTGGTGCTGCTGCTCGTGCTGTAGGCCCAACTCCACCAGCTCAAGCCATGCCGCCAGCTCTGGCTGGTCCGGATCCTGCTGGGCCTGGGCGATCCCTTGGCTCATGGCCCGGTCCACCTGGCCGCGCCAGGCCAGCACCTCAGCGATCGGCGGGCGGCTCAGCAACCCCCGCTCGGGCCTGGGATGGCGCTCACCGATGGCGTCGTAATAGCTGTTGAACAGGAAGCTCCAACGGGGATCGGCGGGCTCATAGCCAGGGATGAGGGGCTTCAGCTCCGGTGCTTTGAGCAGGAATTCCTCAAAGAACCAGGTGGTGTGGCCCAGGTGCCATTTCGGGGGGCTGGCATCGGCCATGCCCTGGAGGCAGAGGTCTTCTGGGGTGAGGGGCGCGATCAGCTCAACGCTGCGGCTGCGTACGGCCTGGAAGCGCGCCAGCAACCCCTGGCTGGCGGTGGAAGAGCCCATGGCTGCGGACATCAACCGCCCAAGTCAGGCCCGACCATAGGGAGCTTGCCTACGATCCCGCCACAGCCAATTGTTTGAACAGGCCAGCGCCATGGGCGGCAGCGCTTTGGGGATCACCGATGGATTTGTGGGGGCCGTTGGCGAAACGCCCCTGATCCGGCTGCATGGCCTGAGTGAGCTCACGGGTTGCGAAATCCTTGGCAAGGCGGAATTCATGAACCCCGGGGGCTCGGTCAAGGACCGGGCGGCCTTGGGAATTCTTCTGGAAGCCGAGCAGGAGGGCCTGCTGAAGCCCGGCGGCACCGTGGTGGAGGGAACTGCCGGCAACACGGGCATTGGCCTGGCCCATCTCTGCAATGCCCGGGGCTACAAGGCCTTGATCGTGATTCCCGATACCCAGTCGGCGGAGAAGATTGGCCTGCTGCGCAGCCTCGGGGCTGAGGTGCGCACGGTGCCCGCCGTTCCCTACCGCGACCCCAACAACTATGTGCGGCTTTCGGGCCGCATCGCCGCCGAAATCCCCGGGGCCGTGTGGGCCAACCAATTCGACAACCTGGCCAATCGCAGGGCCCACTTCAACAGCACTGGCCCCGAGATCTGGCGGCAGACCGCCGGCAAGGTGGATGCCTGGGTGGCGGCCACGGGTACCGGCGGCACCTATGCGGGGGTGGCGCTCTATCTCAAGCAGCAGAACCCCCAGGTGCAGTGCGTGTTGGCCGACCCCCATGGCAGTGCCCTCTACAGCTGGGCCAAAGGGGGCGAGCTGGCCATGGATGGCAGTTCCATCACCGAAGGGATTGGCAACAGCCGGGTGACCGCCAATCTGGAGGGCGCACCCATCGACGCCGCCGTGCGCATCGACGACCAGTCGGCCCTCGACACCATCTACCAACTGCTGTGGCGGGAGGGCCTGTTCCTGGGGGGCTCCGTGGGCATCAACGTGGCTGGGGCTGTGGAAACGGCCCGGCGCTTGGGTCCTGGCCACACCATCGTTACGGTGCT
This sequence comes from uncultured cyanobacterium, assembly GCA_903928835.1. GTDB lineage: Bacteria > Cyanobacteriota > Cyanobacteriia > PCC-6307 > Cyanobiaceae > Cyanobium_A. The sequence goes on along the minus strand of CAIYSK010000122.1, from coordinate 5,458 downwards.
GTGTGACAGCGGGGATCGCTACCGATCACGCCTCTATGACGGCGACTGGCTGGCGACGAAGGGGCTCCAGCAGCCCCAACGGGCCCTGGTGGAGGCGATCTGATGGCCCCTTTGATTGGCGAGCGCTATCGGCTGGAGCAATGCCTGAGTGAGGGGCCCCAGGGCAAGCTCTGGCGGGCCAGTGACCAGTTGGCCAGCAATGCTCCGGTGGCCCTGAGGCAACTGGGCCCCGACCAGGACCAGGCCACAGCCCGCCAGCTCTGGATCCGTCTGCAAGGGGTTCTCCATCCCCAGGTGCCCCGCCTGGGGGGGGCGATCACCGCCGGTGATCAGCTGTGGTTGGTGCGGGAGTGGCAGGCGGGCCGCACCTACCAGCAGTTGCTTGAGGCCCGCGCTGAACGCCAATTGGTGTTTGGGGCCGGTGAGGTGTTGCTGCTGTTGCGCCAGTTGCTGCCTGTGGTGGCCGTGCTGCACAGCCAGGAGCTGGTGCACGGTGATCTCTGCCCCGCCAATGTGTTGCGCCGGGAGAGCGATGGCCTGCCGGTGCTGCTCGATTACGGCCTGGTGTGCGGCAAGGCCTGCGTGACGCCCGGCTATGGCCCGCCGGAATTGGCCAGCGCCGCCGCGCCCGAGCGCTGGATGGACCTGTATGCCCTCGGCGCCTTTGCCCTGGTGCTGCTCAGTGGCGATGCACCGGCCCAGCTGCTCGATCCGGTGAGCCTGGATTGGCGTTGGCCGGCAGCCCTTGGCGACCATCCTGAGCTACAGGCCCAGTTGGAGCGGTTGCTGCAGCGGGATCCCGCATCCCGTTTTGCTTCCGCTGCCCAGGCCCTGGCGGCCTTTCAAAGCTTGGCGATGCCCGAGAGCACCGGGCCCGTACCCCGGGCCGATCGCACCGTGGCCCTGGTGCCCCCTGCGCCAGTTGCTGCAGCGCCAGCATCAGCACCCGAGCCTGCTGCACCGGAGCCTCCTGCGACCGAGCCCCAGCTGCCGCCCCTGACTCCAACCCCGGCTGACCCCGCAAGCGCGCCGGTGGCTTCCTCTCCCATGCGTACCCGAGCCGACGAGCGGGAGGAAGCGGCTGAGGGGGGCGTGTGGCCGGTGGTGATTGCCCTGGTGATTTCGGCGGTGGTGGGTACCGCCCTGGGTTGGCTGTGGCTGAGCCGGGGCAAGTTTGTGTTGCCCAAATCCCAAACCTCCCTGGAGTTGCCCAGGAGCCTGCCGCCGGCGGAGGTGGACCAGCGCCAGGAGCTGCTCAATCGCCTAAGGGCCCTGCAGGTGGATCGGGCTTGGTTCTTGAAATTGGTGGATGCGGGGTTGCTCGCCCAGTTCCCGGAGCGGGGTGGCCGCCTGCCCAGCGATTCCCTGGACGACGCCCCCCTGCGCAAGGTTTGGAACGAATTGGCCGAGGAATGGCTCGCTCGGGTTGAGCAACTGCCGCTCGACATTCGCCGGCGCCTTGGCAGCTTCAGCGAGGGCGATTGGCAGCGGCGTCAAAGCGCTTTGGTCAGCCAGGGGTTGAGCCCGTCGGTCCTGCGCCAGCTGGTGTCGGGCAGTGCCCAGAATCTGTTGCCGGGCAGGCCCGGTTCAGACATTCCGCAGGAACCCTTCCGCCAGCTCTGGTTTGCCGCAGCGGAGCAGAGCCTCACCAATGTGCAGATTGAGGCGATCCAGGCCCAGCCGATGGAAACCCGGGTGCTTTCGGCCCAGGTGGATGCCGGCGGTGCCCGCCTGTTCCCCGTGCGCCTGCCGGCCGGCTATCGCCTGGTACTGGGGGTGAATGGTTCGCCGCTCATGCAGATGAGCGTTTTCAGTGCCGAGGGAAGCTTGCTCGAGGCCAAGGGGCCGCTGCGGGTGGTGAGCCTGGGGGGCCAGCCCCGCTCGCCTGTCCAACTGCTGGTCACCAACGAGGGGGTTGCCCCTGGTTTGATCACCCTGTCGCTGCGGGCCGACCCGCCGGCGCCCCGGCTCCAGCCCACGACGCCACCCACCTCATCGGGGACGACCCCAGCGACTCCCCAGGGATCGGAGCCGCCGCCCCCCCTGGAGCCGCCACCTCCCACGCCATAGGGCCACCAGTTAGATCCTGGCGATGGCCTGCTTGGCGTCCTTGATGTCCTGCTTGCGGCGCTCCTCATGGCGTTTGTCGTGCAGCTTGCGGCCCTTGCCCAGGCCAATGGTGAACTTGATCCAGGACCCCTTGAGGTGGAGGTTGAGCGGGATCAGGGTGAGTCCTTTTTGGTCTAGGGCGATCCGCAGTTTTTCGATTTCGCGGCGGTGGGCCAGCAGCTTGCGGGTGCGCAGGGGTTCGTGGTTGAAGTAGGCCCCGGCATGGCTGTGGGGCGAGATGTGCACGTTGTGCAACTGCAGTTCGCCTTTGCGGATCAGGCAAAAACCATCCCGCAGGTTCACCTGGCCGGCCCGGATTGATTTCACCTCGGTGCCGAGCAATTCGGCGCCGCACTCCAGGGTTTCGAGAATCTCGTATTGGTGCCGGGCGAAGCGGTTGTCGGCCAACAGCTTGTTGGCAGCATCGCGCAGGGCCTTGGCGCTTTTCTTGCCTCCCCCCTTTGCCATTGCTACTGCGCGTGCGTCGCCGAGATCTTCCCGACCCTAGATAGCCCCCGGTACCCTCGCTGTATGGCGATTGTTTCCTCGGGATCTCCTGCTTCCGGTGGCCTCCCCCGGGCGACCAAGCCCATGGAGAGCCCGCGGCTGGTGGATCCCGCGCCCATTGAGGAACAGGCCCCTGCCCGGGAAGACAGCCTCAGGCCCAAGCGGCTCGCCGACTACATCGGCCAAAGCGAGCTCAAGCAGGTGCTGGGCATCGCCATTGAGGCCACCCGCTGCCGCCAGGAAGCCCTCGACCACGTGCTGCTCTATGGCCCCCCGGGCCTGGGCAAAACCACCATGGCCCTGGTGCTGGCCGAAGAACTTGGCGTGCGCTGCCGCATCACCAGTGCCCCGGCCCTGGAGCGCCCCCGCGACATCGTGGGCCTGCTGGTGAACCTCCAGCCCCAGGAGCTGCTTTTTATTGATGAGATCCACCGGCTCAACCGGGTCGCCGAAGAAATCCTCTACCCGGCCATGGAGGACTTTCGCCTCGATCTCACCGTGGGCAAGGGCACCACGGCCCGCACCCGCACCCTGCCCCTGGCCCCATTCACCCTGGTGGGGGCCACCACCAGGGCCGGTTCGTTGAGCTCGCCCCTGCGGGATCGCTTCGGCCTGATCCAGCGGCTGGAGTTTTACGGCCTCGAGGATCTCCAGGCGATTGTTCAGCGGGCGGCGGGGCTCTTGCAGTTGGAGTTGGACTCGGAGGCGGCGTTGGAGGTTGCCAGGCGCTGCCGGGGCACGCCCCGGATTGCCAACCGATTGCTGCGGCGGGTGCGGGATGTGGCCTCCGTGCAGGGCCATGGCCGCATCGGCGCCGCTCTTGTGGATCAGGCCCTGAGCCTGCACCGGGTCGATGGGCGGGGCCTCGATGCCAGTGATCGGCGCCTGCTCACCCTGGTGCTGGAGGGCTATGGCGGAGGGCCGGTGGGTTTGGACACCCTGGCCGCAGGCCTGGGGGAAGACGCATCCACCCTGGAGTCGGTGGTGGAGCCCTATCTGCTGCAACTCGGCTTTTTGCAACGCACCCCTAGGGGCCGCATGGTGACCCCCGCCGGGCGGTTGCATTTGGGTTGGCCCCCTGAAGGCAGCCCGATTGATGCGGCGGCATGAGCGGCTTTGTTGCCCTGTTGCTGAGCGTGCAATTGGCTATCCAGTTGACAGTTCCCCAGCTGTTTGACCAGGCACTCAACGCCAGCCGCAACGGCGATTTTGCCCAGGCCCTGCCCCTCTGGAACCAGGTGCTGGAGCGGGCCCCAAGCGATGCGGCGGCCTGGAGCAACCGCGGCATTGTGCAGTTGGCCTTGGGCGATCCCCAGGCGGCGATTGCCGATCAAGTTCGCTCCATGGAGCTGGCTCCCGATAACCCCGATCCCCACCTCAACCGCGGCACCGCCGAAGAGGCCCTGGGCCAATGGGCGGCGGCCGAGGCCGACTACCGCTGGATCCTGGAGCACTTCCCTGACCCAGTGGAGCAAGCGGCAGCTGGCGAACCCCGGGCTTCAGCCCTTTACAACCTGGGCAATGTGCAGGGTTCGCTGGGGGATTGGTCGGCGGCCCGAGAGTCATTTGCGGCGGCTGCCGAAGCCCGCCCCGGCTTTGCCATGGCCCGCTCCAGCACGGCGCTGGCTGCCTTTCAGCTCGATGATCTGGCCGATGCCGAAAAGGAATTGCGCAACCTGATCCGCCGTTACCCCCTGTTTGCCGATGCCAGGGCGGCTCTGACGGCCTTGCTCTGGCAGAAAGGGGCCAAGGGCGAGGCTGAGAGCAACTGGGCCGCGGCGTCGGGTTTGGATCCGCGCTACCGCCAGGGAGAATGGTTGCTGGAAACGCGCCGTTGTCCTCCCAAGCCGGTGGCAGCCCTCGAGCAATTTTTGGCCTTGGAGTCGTGATGCGCTGGCAGAGCCTGGGGCTGGATCAAACCCTTGAAGGGGCCTTGCCCGAGCTGATTCAGCTGCGGCGCCACATCCACCGCCACCCCGAGCTCAGTGGCCACGAGCAGCAAACTGCCGCCTTGGTGGCCGGTGAATTGCGCCGCTGGGGTTGGCAAGTGCGTGAAGGGGTGGGCCGCACCGGGGTGCTGGCGGAGCTGGGTCCGTCGGGGCCCGGGGTGCCCCTGGTGGCCCTGCGGGTGGACATGGATGCCCTGCCGGTGGAAGAGCGCTCCGGCCTGGATTACGCCTCGGTGCACCAGGGCTTGATGCACGCCTGTGGCCACGACATGCACACGGTGGTGGGCCTAGGCGTGGCCCAACTGCTGGGGGCGCTCTGGCAGAGCGATCCCCATGGGCTCACTGCCCGGGTGCGGCTGCTGTTTCAACCCGCCGAGGAAACGGCGGAGGGCGCCAGTTGGATGCGCGCCGATGGCGCCATGGACGGGGTGGAAGCCCTATTTGGGGTGCATGTCTTCCCAAGCCTGGCGGCCGGCACGATCGGCGTGCGCAGCGGCAGCTTGACGGCTGCGGCGGGTGAGCTGGAGGTGGAGGTGCTGGGGGAGGGCGGCCATGGCGCCCGGCCCCACCAATCCACCGATGCCATCTGGATTGCGGCCCGGGTGGTGAGTGGGCTGCAGGAGGCGATCAGCCGCCAGCTCGATGCCCTCCATCCCGTGGTGGTGAGCTTTGGCAAAATTGAAGGAGGCAAGGCTTTCAACGTGATCGCCGACCACGTGCGCCTTCTGGGCACGGTGCGGTGCCTGGATACGGAACTCCATGCCCAACTGCCGGCCTGGATTGAAGACACCGTGCAGGCCCTGTGCAAAGGCCATGGCGGTGAGGCCCGGGTGCATTACCGCTGCATTTCCCCCCCCGTGCACAACGACCCTGAGCTCACGGCCCTGGTGGCG
>CAIYSK010000121.1 GCA_903928835.1 uncultured cyanobacterium | reverse complement strand
GGCCCAATCCGCCTACATCGGCCGCGATGGCTCCGTCGCGCACCTCAAGCAACAGGTCGCCGCCCAGCTGGCTGTTGCCGGTGCGGTCGTCGCTGGCGGCAATATCGGCTCCGGTGAGTTGGGCAAGCTGCTGCACAAAGCCTGCGCCTTCCGTGCCCGCTCCCACATTGCAGCCGAAGATCAGGATGTCGGCATCGGGCTTGAGGCCCGCTCCCCAGCCGCGCAACTGATCCCTGTAATCGGCCAGGTTGCCGCTCTCGAGAGTGCCATTGCCCAACTGCAACCTGGCCTTGCCGCCTTCGCTGACGATCGCGACCGTGTCGTAGCGGCCGCTTCCAGCGAGCTGCTGTTGCTGCATGAATTCGCTGATTTGCTGCACCCCATCGCGGTGGCGATCCAGCAACAGCAGTTCGGCATCGAACGGGGCATGCACCACCAGGTTGCGCCAATCGGCCATCGATTGGTCGATCACCATCAAGGTGCGAATCGGGCCGAAGCTCAGCGGCTCAGCCCCCAGGGGTGATGCGCTCCCCCCAAACGAGATGTAGTCGTCGTCTTGAAGGATCAGGCTGTCAACAGCCCCATCGGTGAGGTCGTGCCGGCGGAGTAGTTCGTTGAGGGCTACAGCGTTTTGGCTGCGATGCAGATCGAGGTCGGAGCCTGCCTGCTGGGTTTGGCTCCAGGTGCTGGTATCGGTTTTGCTCGGGCTCGCTTCAAAACTGCCACTTGCCTGACCCGAGGTTTGGTTTGCTCCGGCGTCGCTGCCAAAGGGATTCTGGTTGAGGAGATCGTCCAGGGCCATGGCCTGTGCCTTTGGTTGCGGCTGGCTGGTGCAGGTGGCTGCATCAGGTGCCTTAAAACTCTGGTGGAGTTGGCTTAGATCTGCCTTAAATCGACCACAGATCCGCGTCTTTTTTGCGTCTCTCCGCGTTTTTGTCGCTTTGTTCCCCTTCTTGGCTATCGGGCGGCCCATTGGCATCGCCGCGGTTTTTCGCTTAAACTCCTGATCAGGCCTTTGTTTTGCTTGGGCTGCTGCCTGTGGCACCGCTTCCCCCGCCACGACCAGCCTCGCGCAATCAGCTGTGCCTGAGCCTTGGCGCTGAGCTGCAGGCCTCAGCCCAGGCGCCCGATCCTCCCGGTGGCGTCGCGCTCCCCCCCCTGCGGTTTCGCCAGGTGGAGTCGGAAGGGCTCCTGGTGAGTGAGGAGCACTACCTGCGGCGCCAATCCTTTTCGGCGCGCTTCTCCCAGCCTGATGCCTGGATGTTGGTGGCCTTGAAGGGCCGGGTTCTGTTGGAGCTCCATGGCCGCCAAACCCAGCTGATGCTCCAGGGCAGCGGGCCCAATGTTTGCCTCACCCACGCCTTGGACCAGGAGTTGCTGGTGCTCGATGCCCCCTTGCAGTTGGTGCGCTTGCGCTTGCCCAGTTCGCTGGCTTGGCAGCCCGGGGAATTTTGCGGCCGGGTTGATTTGTCCTTGCTGCTGCCCACCCTGCACCTGCTTGTTCAGGCCCGCCAAGATGGCGCCTCTGAACTCACCATCCAGCGGCTGAAGGATGCGCTCCAGGGCTATTGCACATCCCAATTGGCCAGCTGTGGCGTGGAGCTTGTGGCTGCCGCCATTGATCCCCTGGCCAGCTTGCTCCTGTGGATTAAGGAGCACCTGCAGGAGCCGCTCACCCTGGCGGATCTGGCCTCAGCCACGCGCCTCAGTGCCCGCCGCCTGCAGGAGCTCTCCCAGAAGCGCTATGGGCTCTCGCCCATGGAACTCCTGCGCCAGCAGCGCCTGGAGGTTTTCCATGCCGACTTACTGGATCCAGCCCACGCCAAGACGTCGGTGACTGCGTTACTGCGGCGCAGCCAATTGGTCAATTCAGCGGCCACCCGCCAGGCCTTTGAGGCCCGCTATGGGGACACTCCAAACGCCCTACGGAAGGCAGGCATTAACAAGCCAAGTGGGAACAAGCCAATGGGCGACAAGGCCCGGGGCCGATGGCCGTTGCATTGGATCGGCGCCCCAGCCAGCTCCCCCTAGGCAAGTTTGAGAAGCACAGCGACCCACAGCACCTTGCAGGCCAGGTGCAACCCCTGATCGACGCCCAGGTTGTAACGCTTGCGGCATTTGCCCCAATCAATCAGCCAGTGCAGCACCCATTCGGCTAACCCCAGCAGGGGCACCCCTGTGATCAACGCCACGATCAGGCCCTGGCAGGCGGCGTGCGCTGTCAGCCACCAGCCCCATGACAGGGTCTTGTCGCAGCCGGCGCATTTTTCAATCGCCATCCGGTCGTTTTGGAGCACGAAATCGCCCACAAAGTGGCCCATGGCCAGCAGTACAAAAAGACCGAAGAGAGAGGGTTCTGCCATCGAAGGGGGTTGGTTGGACTGATTGGGTTTGTGCACCAATCTGAAGCCCCGGGG
>CAIYSK010000120.1 GCA_903928835.1 uncultured cyanobacterium | reverse complement strand
GGCCTGCCGATTGCCAATGCATCCCTGCTCGATGAGGCCACCGCCGCCGCTGAGGCCATGGCCTTGGCCCGGTCGGTGTGTAAGCGGCCCCAGGCCCATCGTTTTTTGGTGGATCGAGCCGTGTTCCCCCAAACCCTCGCGGTGCTTCAGACCCGCGCCGAGCCCCTGGGCATCGAGCTGGAGTTGATCGATGCCCAGGGGCTAGCGGCCTCGGGGACTGCCGCCACAACCCTGGCTGAGGACGTGTTTGGGCTGTTGTTGCAGCTGCCTGGAGCGGGGGGTGGTTTGTGGGATCCCTCATTGTTTCTGGCTGCGGCACGGGGGGCTGGGGTGATCACAGCTGTGGCGATCGATCCTTTGGCCCAGGTGTTGCTCCAGCCGGTGGGGGAGCTGGGAGCGGATATCGCGGTGGGCAGTGCCCAGCGCTTTGGGGTGCCCATGGGTTTTGGGGGCCCCCACGCAGCGTTCTTTGCCACCACCGAGGCCTTCAAGCGCCAAATTCCTGGCCGCCTGGTGGGTCAGTCGCTCGATGCGGAAGGTCGGAGCGCCCTCCGCTTGGCCCTGCAGACCCGCGAGCAGCACATCCGCCGTGACAAGGCCACTAGCAACATTTGTACAGCCCAGGTGCTGTTGGCGGTGATTTCCGGCTTTTATGCCGTTCACCATGGGCCCGAGGGTCTTGCGGCCATCGCCCGCCGCCTCGTGGTCCTGCGGGCGGGGTTGGCGGCGGGGTTGGCGGCGTTGAACCTGCCTGTGGAGCCAGGGGTTGGCTTGGATACCCTCACTATTCCCACCCAAGAGCCTCAAGCCCTGGTGGCGCAGGCCTTGGAGGGAGGCTTCAACCTGCGGGCAACGGAGACTGCCGTGGGCATCAGCCTGGATGAATTGAGTTCCATCGAGGAACTTGATCAGTTGTTGGCGGCCCTCGCCGGAGATGGGGCCCAAGCGGCCCAGGCCCAAGCAGTTTGCCGGTCAGTGTGCGCTGAGGTGAGCCCGGCGAAGGCCTGGGCTGGGGTGCCGATGCGCCAGGCGGGTTGGTTGAGCCAGAGCGTGTTTCACCAGTACCGCAGCGAAACCGAACTGCTCCGTTACATCCAGCGGCTCGTCAGCAAAGATCTGTCATTGGTCCACGGGATGATTCCCCTGGGCAGCTGCACCATGAAGCTGAATGCGGCAGCGGAACTGGCTCCGGTGAGTTGGCCCGCCTTTGGCCAGTTGCATCCCTTGGCTCCGTGCTCTCAGACGGTTGGTTACCAAATACTTGCTGCCCAACTGGAGGACTGGTTGGCCGCCATTACGGGTTTTGCGGCCGTTTCGCTGCAGCCGAATGCCGGATCCCAGGGCGAATACGCCGGGCTCTTGGCCATTCGTGCCTGGCACCGCAGCCGCGGTGAGGGCCATCGCCGGGTGTGCCTCATTCCGGTGAGTGCCCACGGCACCAATCCCGCCAGTGCGGTGATGGCAGGCATGCAGGTTGTGCCGGTTGCCTGCCAGGACGACGCCATTGACGAGGTGGATTTGGCAGCCAAGGTTCAGGCCCATGCCAGTGATCTGGCGGCCTTGATGATTACCTATCCATCCACCCATGGGGTTTTTGAGGCTGATTTGGGCCAGATCTGCGATTTGGTGCATGCCCACGGAGGCCAGGTTTATCTCGATGGCGCCAACCTCAACGCCCAGGTGGGGCTTTGCAAGCCCGGCCTCTATGGGGCCGATGTCTGCCATCTCAACTTGCACAAGACCTTCTGCATCCCCCATGGGGGGGGTGGGCCAGGGGTCGGACCAATTGCTGTGGCTGAGCACCTGGTGCCCTTTCTGCCTGGATCGGTTGGTGATTCCCTCGCCGATGGGGCGGGTCAGGTGTCTGCAGCCCCCTTGGGCAGCGCCAGCATTCTGCCGATCAGTTGGATGTACATCCGCATGATGGGGGGGATTGGCTTGCGCAGGGCCAGCCAGGTGGCGTTGCTGGCGGCCAATGTGATTGCCAAGCGCCTGGATCCCCACTTCCCAGTTCTTTTCTGGGGAGCCAATGGTTGGGTCGCCCACGAATGCATCCTCGATTTGCGGCCCCTCAAGCGCAGCATTGGCCTGGAGGTCGACGACCTGGCCAAACGGCTGATGGATTTTGGCTTCCATGCCCCCACCGTTAGTTGGCCTGTGGCCGGCACGGTGATGGTGGAGCCTACGGAAAGTGAGTCGCTCGCGGAGATCGATCGCTTTTGTGCAGCGATGGTGGCGATTCGGGCTGAGGCGGCTGGGATCGAGGCTGGGGAGCTGGATCCCGTCAACAACCCGCTGAAGCGAGCTCCCCACACCCTCGCTGCGGTGACAGCTGATGGTTGGGATCGGCCCTATAGCCGCAGTCAGGCAGCATTCCCTGCCGGTGACGGCCAGAGAAGCAACAAGTTTTGGCCTGCAGTTGCCCGCATTGATAATGCTTATGGCGATCGCAACTTGGTGTGCACTTGCCCCTCGGTTGAGGAACTGGCCCAACAAACCTTTGTGCAGACTGCCAGTTAGGCTGTTTATGGCGCAGAATAGAGTTAGATTGAAATAGGTAAAGTCCAGCATTGCTTTGGACCTTGCTTTTCAACTCAAATTGCTTTAACGGCCGTTCAGGAGCTTTTGCTTTTGGCACCATTCCAGCAGTTTCGCCTTTCATCGTTTGGGGATCATGAACGGCACTAACGACGGCTCTGGCACCAAGGGTTCTGGCCAGTCCTCCAAGACCAGTCCCGCCATGCGCGTAGATGGCACCGTTCGTGTCGAAGGGACCAATGTGGTGCGGGTGCCCTTCGGTGTCCGCCGATCGCGCCGGGTCAAGCCCCAGCGCCCGGACCATTGGGCCACCCTGGTTCTGCCTTTCCACGCCGGCGGCCAGCCCACCCCCCCACCGCAAGCGGCCTAGGCCTTGGCGCCGCTTAGGCGGCCAGCAGGGCTGGCGGGCAATAGGGAATGAAGTTGGCCTTGCGGGTTTGGCAGATCGGACAAATCCAGGAATCCGGAATGGATTCGAAGGGGGTGCCTGCGGCAATGCCTGAATCCGGATCCCCCTTGGTGGGGTCGTAAATCATCGAGCAAACCTTGCAAATCCAGAGCCCCGGGGTGGCTGTGGCGGCATCGCCCGCACTGCCTTTGCCTTGGAGGGCCTCGAGGGCGACGCCGTAGCGATCGGCGTGGTGGTGCTCAATGGGTACGAGAAAGCCGAAGTTGCTGGCGGCCTTGCGGAAAATTCCTGCGTGGGCCTTGGATTCGGAGATTTGCTCTTGGAATTCGGCGCTGGCAGCGGCGTCACGATCGCACTCGGCCTGGGCGGCAAAGTCCGGATACATCGTTGTGTATTCGTAGGTCTCGCCCTCGATCGCCAGCTCCAAACAGCGGCTCAAGACGGCGGCTTTCTCTGCCTCAGAGAGCGCCTCGGGATCGTCGATCACCAACTCGGGGTGCATTAGGCGGAAGTGGGCAAAGGCGTGTTCCGTTTCCTGGTTGGCCGTGTCTTTGAACAGGCGGGCGAGGTCCTTGTTGCCGAGCTGTTGGGCGACGGCAGCAAAAAACAGATATTTGCGGTTGGCCATGCTTTCCCCGCCAAACGCGGCTTCGAGGTTGGCGGCGGTGTTGGGCTTGGAGAGGTCCATGACAGGGCTGGTTAGGGGCAATCGATTCAGAAACTATAGGCTAAGTCGGACCGAGTATGAGTTAGTAGGTGGCGCCGCTGCGGCGCTGGTGCACGGCGGTGGCGCCGCTGGCATCCAGTACCCCGCCGGCATCCACCTGGGCATAGATCAGCCAGTGGTCGCCGCACTCCATGCGCTGCTTCACCGTGCACTCCAGCCAGGCCAGGCCCTCGGGAAGGATGGGTTGCCCCGTCGGGGTCGACTCCAGCTCCAGGCCAGCAAAGCGATCGGCACCGGGTGCGAAGGGTTGGAGGAATTGCTTCATGGCCCCGGTTTCTCGACCTGCCGCCAGCACGTTGAGGGCGAAGCCATCGCCGATGTGGAGGAGCGCTTCTACGGCCCGATCTTTGGCCACCGCCACGGTGAGGCCGGGTGGGTCAAAGCTGGCCTGGCTGACCCAGCTGGCCACCATGGCGCCACTGAGACGGGATTCAGGCTCTCCTTTGCAGGTGGTGAGCACGCAGAGGGAGCCCAAGACGCGGCCCAGGGCCTGAATGGCGGGGTTGCTGCGGCTTTCACTCAGGCCGCCACCGGCGCTGCGGCGCTGTTGTTTGCGCTGCTCTGCCAGCAGGCTGCGTCCCAGGGAGGTGCCGGTTTCCTCAATGGCTTTGAGGGTGGTGGCATCCGGGCTGAACTTCACCTTGATGGGTTCAAACGCAAAGCGGAAGCCGCCATCGCGCAATTTGCTCTCGAGCAGGTCGAGGGCTTCACCGCTCCAGCCAAAGCTGCCAAATACGCCCACAGGCTTATTGCGATCGCCTTCAGCCAGCAGGGTGCCCAAGGCTGAAACGATCGGTGTGGGGGCATGGCCCCCCAGGGTTGGCGATCCAATCAAGATGGCATCGCAGCTGCGAATAGCGTTGAGCAGTTGCTCGGCGCCGCTGAATTCGCAGTTGATGCTCTCCACCCGCACGCCCGTGCGCGAAACGCCCTGGGCCAGGCCATCGGCAATGGCAGCGGTGTTGCCGTAGGCGCTGGCAAACAACAACGCCACCGAGAGTTTGGCGCGCTGCTGGCCTTCGCCCCAGCGGCGGTAGTCGTTGAGCAGACTGCGCCAGCTGTCGGCGATGGTCGGACCATGGCCCGGTGCAATGGTGCGGATGTCGAGATCCTCGAGCCGCTCCACCACCGTTTCCACCTGCCGTGCCATCGGGGCCATCAGGCAGTCGTAGAAGTAGCGGCGATCTTCTTCGGTGCTGCTGCGGTTGGATTCGGCGAAGGTTTCGCTGCAGAGGTGGGCGGAGAAAAACTTGCCGCTCATCAAGAGCCCCGTGCTCTCTTCAAAGGCCATCAGGCCCCCAGGCCAGCGGGGGGTGGGGGTGGGCAACAGGGTGATTCGGTGGCCTTCGCTGAGCTGGCGGCTCACCTCCTGCTTCACCACATCCAGGGGCGGCAGGGCTGGCAGCGATGGGCTTGGGGCTCCGGTCGCTTCGCTGCTAGGGGGGGAGGGCTTGCGTTGGCTCCAAAGCTCGCCGAGCAACTTGGCTCCGGTATTGGAGGCCACCAGCATCAGGGCCGGCCAATGGCTGGCGAGTTGGCGCAGCATCGCCACCCGGTTGGGATTGACATGGCCCACCACCACCTTCAGGGCCGCAGTGGCGGGCACCAGGGCTTGGAGCTGCTCCAGAAAGGGTGCCGCAAACGATTCCCCCGGGGGAAACAGCAGCACCGGCGGCACGGCCTGGCCCGCTGGCGTGAGCCCTTCGCTGAACAGGAAGCTGTTGGCGCTGGTGCCCCGCTCGAGGCCGTACTCCAGCTCGAAGCGCAGGCGGTTGGGGCTGAGGCAGCGCAGGCAGAGCAGCCCCGGTTCGATCGGCAGCACAACCACCCGGCGCCCAAGGGCGGCGGCATCGCGGGCTTCGGAAGCGAGAACGGCCATCAGTAGTGGTTGCCTACCTTGCGGTGGTGCACGGCGGTGGAGGACTCGGTGTCGGAGACGTTGCCCTGCTCCACCTCGGCATAGATGATCCAGTGGTCGGGGCCCTCCATCCGCTGAACCACGCGGCAGCCCAGGAAGGCCAGGGCATCCCCGAGGACGGGGCCACCGCTGGCAGCGCCATCGAGGG
>CAIYSK010000119.1 GCA_903928835.1 uncultured cyanobacterium | reverse complement strand
GGGATTCCTCGTAGGCAAACAGAATCGCCCGTTCGTTGCTGCGGCAGGCGTCTTCCACAAACTTGGAGACGAGCAGGGTTTTGCCCGTGCCGGTGGCCCCGGTGGCCAGGATGATCGAATCCTTAAAGAACCCACCGCCACACATCTCATCGAGCCTGGGCACGCCGGATGAAATGCGCACGTTCGACGAGCGCTGGGTCAGGCGCATGGCGCCCAGCGGGAAGACGCTAATGCCATCGGCGCCCATGGTGAAGGGGAACTCCCCTTTCATGTGGGTGGTGCCGCGCAGCTTGAGGATTTCAGCGGTGCGGCGCCGCCGCTCACCCTCCAGCACGTTGCGCAGGATCACCACGTTGTCGGAGACAAACTCCTCAACGCCGTAGCGGGCAATCGGGCCGTATTCATCAATGCGCTCGGTGGTCATCACCGTGGTGACCCCCACTTCCTTGAGGCGGGCAATCAGCCGGAAGATCTCGCGACGCACCACCGAAACGGCGTCGTACTGCTGGAACACCGCGGTGATCGAATCAATCGCCACCCGTTTGGCCTTGTACTTGCGAATCGCGTAGTTGATGCGCTCGATCAAACCCGACAGATCAAAACTTCCGGCCACGTCCTGACCTTCCGGATCCGGAGAGGCATCCAGGATGAAGAGCTTGTCTTGCTCCACCAACTCCTGGAGGTTCCAGCCAAAGCTGGCGGCGTTGCGCAGGATGTCGAGGGGCGACTCCTCAAAGGTGACAAAGATGCCCGCCTCGTTGTACTCGCGAATGCCGTTGTAGAGGAAGTTCAGCGAGAACACCGTCTTACCCGTGCCCGAGGTGCCGCTAATCAGGGTTGAGCGGCCGATGGGCAGCCCGCCATGACAGACGTCATCGAAGCCCTCAATCCCGGTTGGGAGCTTCTGCACCTGCATTAAGGGAGAACCGGTGGAGCTTGAATCCTGCATGGGGCGAACAGACTTAGGGAGAAGCTAAGGAGAGACGGACCGGCTCGCCCAAGGCGAGTGGAAATGAAGACCTAGGGACAAAAGACGTAAGGGGCTTCTCAATCGGCAATGCCTTCTCCATTACCCAGGCCTTCCCCATTACCAAGACCTTCCCCCTCGCCAAGGTCTTCGCCATCAAACAGGTCTTCCTCGGTCAGCTCGTCGTAGAGCAGGTCCAAGCCGATCAGAACCCGTTCCCGGTCCGAAAGATCACCAATGATCCGACGCACCGGTGGGGGCAAGATCTTGGCGAGGGTGGGGGTGGCCAGGATCTTGTCCTCCTCGGCGAGCTGGGGGTTTTTGAGCACGTCAATCACCTTCAACGCGTAGACCCCAAGGAACTCGGTCTCGAGGATGTTGCGCAGGGTCTTGAGGGCCCGCATCGAGTTGGGCGTGTTGCCCGCCACGTAGAGCTTGAGGATGTATGTCTTGCGGGGAGTCATGGAAGCGGGTCGGCGGAGGCGGCCAAAGGGATGGGGTAGGCGCGGATTAGGCGGGCCGGAAAATCCAGCTAGGGACACAGCTGGAGATGCATCAAGAGGCACCGAACGGCGATACATCTCACAGAGGTGGGCCATCACATCAAGGAGGGCAAGCCGGTAGTCCTGGAGGAAGTCGTTCTGATTTCCCTCCAGCTTGAGCTGCTTGGCGAACCCGTCAATCAAATTCATGTGAATCTCTACAGCTTTGGTGATCGGTAAATCACTGAAGAACGCTGTATTCACAAAACTTTCTAGGGCCTGGTTGGCCGCCGATGGATCGCGGAAGTAGCTGAGCAGCAGATCGCGATAGGTGCGCTCAAGGGACTGCAGCAACGCGTCCCGGTCCCCCTCGCTCAGGTTGCGCAGGAAGCGGGAGGGATCGCGTTTGTAGAAGACCCCGAGCAAACCAAGCCGGCCCTTCAACCGGTTGGCCAACTTCCAGCGATCCGGGGTTTCCCCACCGGGCGCCAGCTGGTCAGCGCTGGCACTGCCGGCAGCGACGACCCCACGGCGCAGGAAACGGGAGACCGCTGCATCCAGGCTGTAACTCAGCTGCTCCAGCTGATTGGAGGGCAGATGCACCTCGGCGTCATGGAATTCCACCTCCCCCGTGCCAGCCCCAATCACAACGGCCGGCAACACCAAGCCGAGGTCGCTCAAGGATTGGTACACGCTGGGACCCACGGCCCCCTGCTCAAGCAACAGGGCATCGAACTCCTCCCGGCGCCGATCCAGCTCCGCGACGGGGTTGGAGGAGGGATCCACCCACACCATTTGGCAGCGTCCACCCTTCAACCAGCGGGAGCAGACCTGCCCAATCGAGGGATCCCGGATCAGGGAAGCAATCGTGAGGGATGGCTCAGCCATGGAGGGCTTTTAGCGCGGGACGCCCGGCAACGGTTGGCGCCCATATTGACGAAAGGAAGCCTGAAGTTGGAAGATTGTTGTTTGTTTTCCAACTTGCATGCGTCAGGCCGAATGACGAGGGGATGGCCCCCGTCAGCCTGACCATGCCCCTGTCGCCATGAGCAAAGCCACCGATACTCCGAAATCCGATACCCCTAAGGCGGATACCACTGCTGCGCCTAGCCAGGCCGCAACAACAGAGAAGGGTCCCTACGCCATCGTCGAGGCCTCCGGCCAGCAGTTCTGGGTTCAGCCCAACCGCTACTACGACCTCGACCGTCTCCCTGCGGAAGTCGATAGCACCGTGACCTTGGAGAACGTGCTTTTGGTCAATGACGGCAAGGAAGCCACCCTGGGCCTTCCCTACGTCAAGGGTGCCACCGTGGTGCTGAAGGTGATGGCCCATCGCCGCGGCCCCAAATTGATTGTCTATAAAATGCGCCCCAAGAAGAAAACCCGTCGTAAGAACGGTCACCGCCAGGAACTGACCCGCGTCATGGTGGAGTCGATTTCCGTAGGCGGCAAGAGCCTGGCCTGATAGGCCCCTTCCCAAACCCAGACCCACACATTCTCTGATTACCCCCCCATGGCCCACAAGAAAGGCACAGGCTCCACCCGTAACGGCCGCGATTCCAACTCCAAGCGCCTGGGTGTCAAGCGCTACGGCGGTGAGGCCGTCAGTGCTGGCTCCATCCTGATCCGTCAGCGCGGCACCTCCGTGCTCCCCGGCGTGAACGTGGGCCGTGGTTCCGACGACACCCTCTTCGCCCTCACCGATGGCGTGGTGAGCTTCGACACCATCAAGCGCGGCCTGCGCAGCCGCAAGCGCATCAACATCGCCGTCGGCTGAGCCAAAGGCTCTTCGACCAGAAGCCGGTGCCCCTGGGTGCCGGCTTTTTTGTGGCCGCTAGGCCATCAGCCGGTAGGCGCGGGTGGTGATCAGCAAGGGGTGAAAGACCTCCAAGAATCGGGTTTGGAGGGTCCGAAAGAACGTCTCCACCAAGGCCAGATCATCGAAATGGAAGGGATATTCCCCGGCATAGCCCTTAAAGAAGTACCAATTCAGCAGGGCCGTGGCCGAGGGGGTCATCCGCTCGGCAAAGGTATGCAGCTGGGCCGATGGATCGGCCAGGTGCTCCAAGACATCCAGGCAGATAACGGTGTCGAACTGGGCAGGTAGAGCTGGATCACAGAGATCGCGCAGGCAGCTCACCTTGCGCTCGAGGCCGAGGCTTTGGGCCCGGGCCGCCACAAAGGCCCGGTTGTGGGGATTGAGATCCACAAACCACACCCGCTCCACCTGGGGCAGGGCCGCTGCCGCCAGGGCATGGCTGCCGATGCCCCCGCCAAAATCCAGCACCTGGCCCCGGGCGAAGCTGGCCTGCAACCTCAGGGTGTCGGCGATGTAGTCGGCGCTGCCCAAATGCCAGGCCGCCAGCTCCAGCAGGTGGGCCGTGCCGACGGTTTCCTCGTAAAAGCTGCCCGCTTGATCGGGGTCAAAGGCGCCGGGATGGAGGGCGGCCAGATCCGCGGTGCTTTTGGGGAGCTTCTGCTCCAGTTGCTCAGGCGAGAGGCCCAGGAACTGGCCCAACTGCTGGCGCAGATCAAAGCCGTCGGCGAGGAACTGGTCCACATCCAAGGCTGGTACTGCCACGCCAACGGGTACTGCCACGCCAAATCGCAATCAATTCAAGAAAACCTAAAGGGCAGCACCTTGAAGAGTGACCATGGAACACTCCTCCCAAGCTCAACCCGCCACCGGCGGCCAGCAAGCCCCACCCCATGCTCTGCGGCTTT
>CAIYSK010000118.1 GCA_903928835.1 uncultured cyanobacterium | reverse complement strand
TCCCGGTAGTCCTTGTGCCTAGTCCTGCAGACGCCTGCACCCTCGTCACCGGCGCCGCCGGCTTCATTGGCGCCGCCGTCGCTGAAGCCCTGCTCGAGCGCGGCGAGCGGGTTGTGGGGCTGGATAACCTCAACCCCTATTACGACCCTGCCCTCAAGCAAGCCCGCCTAGCCAGGCTGCAGGCCCTGCCGGGGGCCCAGGCGGGGGGCTTTGCCTTCCATCAGCTGGATCTAGAGAACAGCGAAGCCATTGCTGATTTGTTTGTCCAGGTCCGCCCCGATCGGGTGGTGCATCTGGCTGCCCAGGCGGGGGTCCGCTATTCGATCGACAACCCGGCGGTCTATCTACAGAGCAATTTGGTCGGTTTCGGCGCGATCCTGGAGGGCTGCCGCCACCAGGGGGTTGGCCATCTGGTTTATGCCTCCAGTAGCTCGGTCTATGGCGGCAACCGCCAGCTGCCGTTTGCGGAGCACCATCCGGTTAACCATCCGGTGAGCCTCTATGCGGCCACCAAGAAGGCCAATGAGTTGATGGCCCACACCTACAGCCATCTCTATGGCCTGCCGGCAACGGGGCTGCGTTTTTTCACCGTCTATGGCCCCTGGGGCCGGCCGGACATGGCGCCGATGCTGTTTGCAGGCGCCATCCTGGCGGGGCGGCCGATTCGGGTCTTCAACCAGGGCCAGATGCTGCGCGATTTCACCTACATCGATGATGTGGTGGAGGGGGTCTTGCGCTGCCTCGATCGGCCCGCCACGGCCAATCCCCACTTCGATCCCATCGAGCCCGACCCCGCCACCGCGGCGGCGCCCCACCGACTCTTCAATCTGGGCAATTCCCAGCCGGTGGCCCTGTTGCGGTTCATCGAACTGGTGGAGCATTCCTTGGGGCGCCAGGCCATCAAGGAATGGCTGCCGATGCAGCCCGGCGATGTGGTGGCCACCGCCGCCGATACCAGCCGCCTGCAGGACTGGGTTGGCTTTGCCCCTTCAACCCCCCTGGAGGTGGGTGTTGAGAGATTTGCACGCTGGTATTTGGAGTACAGCCGGCTCTGATGGGCGGCGCCCCCAAGTTGGGGCTCTAGTTGAGGATCGAGGCTAGACGCTTCACTGAAAGCCTCAATCGAAATAGCGCTTGCCAGCTTCGGTCACCCGGCGATGGCGGCGGGCTTCGCGGCGGCTGAATTCGCTCACCGTGGGGTTGGCCACGCTCGGATCCACATGGGCCACCTGCTCCCAGAGGTCCCGCGGCGCCCAGCGCACCGTGTGTTCGGTCTTGTCCACTTTCACCACATGGCACCAGCGGCTCGAGCCGCATTCGGGGCAGAACAGCTCTTCGAGCCATTCATTGCTCAGCACTAGCACCGGGTAGGCATTGAGCACCAGCTTGGCCCGTTTTTCGGACATGCCCCGCTGCTTCAGCTCTTCAACGCTGAGCAGGTGCAGAAAGTATTTGCGGCCGTTGCCCTCGATCCGCTTCTCAGGGTGGGCAGGGCAAAAAAGCTCCCGCCGCTTCGGACGTTGCCGGCGGCAGGAGCTTTTGGTCGCCTGTTGATCCTGATCAACAAGTTGGGTCGGTTGTTCGCTGGTCACTGGGGCTGGCTCTGTCCTGAAGGCTGGATCTAGGGGGTTAATCGAGATCTTTCGCAATTCAGTAAGGGTTAATGGACCCGGCGATCAGGCCGAACCCACGCCCACGTAGGAGCCGTAGAAGAACAGGCCGACCACAAAGATCACGGCCATGCCGCCGGCGGTCGCCACCAGCCAGAGGGGCAGTACCCCTTCGGTCCAGCGGGATTTCCAGGCCACGGCGGGCCGGCCATCGGGAAGGCGATCGGGGATCCGGCCGTCAGGCAGGCTCGATTTCTTGCCGCTCATCGTGAATCCTCCCGATCAGTTGAAGAAGTAGCTGGAAAACAAAATGCCGATGGTGAACACAAACAGCAGGCCTAAATAAAGGCTGGTGCGGTTCAGTTCAACCGGCAAGTTGTTGGGGTTGGGGGTGCGTTGCATGACCTTGGGCCTTAGCGGCGGGAGAACTGCATGGCGGCCAGGGCACCCAGGAAAAATACCGTGGGAATGCCTAGGGCATGGAGCGACAACCACCGGACCGTGAAGATCGGGTAGTTGCGCGGCGTGGTGGAGGCGGGGGATTGGGTCATGGCTTATTTCAAGCGCAGGTCAAGCGTGCTCTTGCCTTCGAAGCGCTGACTCACGACTGGAGCCTTACTCTCCTGGGCCTGGAAATAGGCGTCAGGACGAGGGGTCCCAAAGGCGTCGTAAGCAAGCCCAGTGGAGACAAACAGGAACCCAGCCAGGAAGATAGCCGGCAGGGTCACGGCATGAATCACCCAGTAGCGGATGCTCGTGATGATTTCGAAGAACGGACGTTCTCCTGTGGAGCCGGCAGCCATAGCAGCAAGCGTTCAACTGATTGATCTTAAGGGCCTGATGGCTGCCGCCGGGCCTGGGC
>CAIYSK010000117.1 GCA_903928835.1 uncultured cyanobacterium | reverse complement strand
CCTTTTCCCCAGTCCCATGTCCACTGCCATCCCCCAGCAGAAGATCCGCATCCGCCTCAAGGCGTTTGATCGCCGCATGCTTGATCTCTCCTGCGACAAAATCATCGAAACCGCCGATCACACCGCTGCCACGGCCATCGGCCCCATCCCCCTGCCCACCAAACGCAAGATCTATTGCGTCCTGCGCTCGCCCCACGTCGACAAGGACTCCCGCGAGCATTTCGAAACCCGCACCCACCGCCGGATCATCGATATCTACAGCCCTTCGGCAAAAACCATTGATGCCCTCATGAAGCTGGACCTGCCCAGCGGCGTGGACATCGAAGTCAAGCTCTAAAAAGCAACCGCCCAGCCTCGATTGGTGAAGCATGCCCCTCTCTGCAGCCCTTGGGCCTGCGGAGCAGGGGCAATTTTTCTAGGATTACCGAGCACTCCTGGTAAAGCCATGGGCGAATTGGCCGTAAGGGAGCTGCCGCTTTTCCCCCTACCGGATGTGGTGCTCTTCCCCCAGGAAGTGTTGCCACTCCACATCTTTGAGCCCCGCTACCGGATGCTGTTGCGCACGGTGATGGCCGAAGATCGCCGCTTTGGCATCGTGCGCTGGGATCCCCAGGAGCAGGAAATGGCCAAGGTGGGCTGCTGCGCTGAGATCCTCCACTGTCAAACCCAAGACGATGACCACAGCAACATCGTGACCATGGGGCAACAGCGCTTTCGGGTGCTGGACATCGTGCGCGAAGCCCCATTCCGGGTGGCCATGGTGAGCTGGATTGAGGATGACCCCGCCGCCGGCCACAACGAACTGGAGACCTTGGCTGGGGAAGTCAGCCAAGCCCTGAAGGATGTGGTGGAACTCACCGGCAAGCTCGTGGGCAAGCCAACCTCCCTGCCCTCCGACCTGCCCGATCTACCGAGGGAGTTGTCGTTCTGGATTGGGTCCCATCTCGGTGGCCCCGTCGCCGACCACCAGCAGGCCCTGCTGGAAATCACCGACACGGCTGAACGGCTGCGCCAGGAATACCAACTTCTGGACCACACCCGCAGGCAGCTCGCGGCCCGCACCGTGCTCAAAGACACCTTCCAACCCCAATAGCCTCCGCCCAGCAACCGCGATGACGTTGATCAGCGTCCCCCTCGCCGTAACCCTTGCGGCCCTTGGGGGTAGTGCGGCCGCCACAGCGCTCTGGCTCAAGCGCCGGCGCAGCTACAGCAATGCCCAAAGCGTGGCCCAGGCCTACGACCGTTGGACCAGCGATCAACTGCTGGAGAATCTCTGGGGTGACCACATCCATCTGGGCTACTACGCCAGTGGCCACTGGTGGCGGGAAGACTTCCGCCAGGCCAAAGGGGCCTTCGTCCATGAACTGGTGCGCTGGAGCGGGCTCGACCAACTCCCCCCCGGATCCAAGGTGCTGGATGTGGGTTGCGGTATCGGCGGCAGCGCCCGCATCCTGGCCCGGGATTATGGCTTCGACGTGTTGGGCATCAGCATCAGCCCGCTGCAAATTGAACGGGCCCGGGCCCTCACGCCAGCAGGCCTGAGCTGCAACTTTGCCGTGATGGATGCCATGGCCCTCGAGCTGCCAAACGCCACCTTTGCGGGGGTCTGGAGCGTGGAAGCGTGCCCCCACATGCCCGACAAGCAGGGCTATGCCGACGAACTCCTCAGGGTTCTCGCTCCCGGTGGTCGCCTGGCCGTGGCCGATTGGAACCGCCGCGATCCTGCCGACGGCGCCATGAACCGCCTTGAACGCCTGGTGATGCGGCAATTGCTCGACCAGTGGGCCCATCCCGAATTCGCCAGCATCCAATCGCTGCAGCGCCACCTGGAAGGCAGCAGCCATGCCGCTGGTATCCCCATCACCACCGCCGAATGGAGCCAAGCAACCTTGCCCTCCTGGTTCGACTCCATCGCCGAAGGGGCCCGGCGGCCGGCGGCCATCTTGGGCCTGGGCCCCCAAGCCCTGGTGGGGGCCCTGCGGGAAGTCCCCACCATCCTGCTGATGCAGTGGGCCTTTGCCACGGGCCTGATGCAATTTGGGGTTTTCCGCGGCCGCAAGCCAGCCATCAAGGCTGGGCAAGATTCGTGATCGGATAGGCCCCAAACAAAGCCAGGTGCTCACAGAAGGGGCCCAACTCCTCGAGGGCGGCATCCAAGGGCTCTGAACCCTCCGTGAGTTCGAGGTCGACGAAAAAGATGTATTCGCCCATCTCCCGTTTCGAGGGGCGGGATTCAATCCGACTCATGTTCAAACCCCGGTGGGCGAAGCAGCCCAAGGCGTCGAGCAGGGCTCCAGGCTGGTTGGAATGAAGTGAAAAGGCCAAACTCACCAGGGGCCCTTCATGGGATCGCTCCCCCCGCTGCAGCATCAGAAAACGGGTGCAATTGCCCACCGCATCATTGATGGGATAGGCCAGCTCCTGGAGGTGATGCTCCTGGCCCGCCTGCTGGGAGGCAATCGCCGCACGAAAGCGACTACCAGCAACCATCCGGGCCGCATCGGCCGTGGAACTGGTGGGCAGCTGGAGGGCATTGGGGAGGTTGTCGCCCAGCCACTGGCTGCATTGGGCAAGGGCTTGGGGGTGGGACAGCACCTCACTAATCCCTTCCAAGGGACCACTGCCCAACAACGCGTGCCGAATCGGCAACACCAGGGCCCGGGTGACCGCCAGGTCCCCATGCTCCCAAAGGGCATCCATACAGGCCGTCACCCCACCCTCCACGGAGTTCTCCACCGGCACCACCGCAGCATCGGCGCGGCCACAGGCCAGGGCCTGAACCACGGCCCGAATCCCCAGTTGGGGCAACAACTCGGCCCCCACAAGACCCTCAAGCGCCACCAAATGGCGGGCCGCCTGCTCGCCATAGGTGCCCACCGGACCGAGATAGGCAACACGCATGGGACTTTTGAGGAGGCAACGATGCCTAAGCAGGCCGATAAGATCATGCCGCGCCAGCCAGCAGACGATGTCCCTGGCTTTCAGCGCCAGTCAGCAATTGCAACTTGACATCACCGACCAGGCAAACAGCCTGGCCCGTTACCTCGAGGATGAGGAGCGGGTGGTGAACGCCCTGCTCGACTCCAAGCAACTGCAAAACCTGGGTCCAGGCCATTACCGCTACGAGGTGACCCACCTGCAGGTGTTTCAGCTGCAGATTCAACCGGTGGTGCAGCTGCGCACCCACGCCAGCCCAGGCCAACTGGACCTTGAAGCCGTCGATTGCGAACTGGAAGGCCTCGGCCTGGTGGACGACTTCCAACTCACCTTGAAGTCTTGGATCAAGGCAGGGGATCGGGGCCTCGAAGGGGAAGCCAGCCTGTCGGTGCTGGTGAGCCAGCCCTCACTCTTGAAATTGATCCCCACCAAAGTGCTGGAGGCCACAGGTCGCTCCCTCCTGGCCGGAATCCTGCTGGGCATCAAAAGCCGCGTGGGCCACCAACTCCTCAGCGATTTCAAGCAGTGGTGCCTGGAGCAGTAGCCAGCCACTTCCTCAAAAAGCTGCGGCGATGCAAAGGGGTCAGGCCGAGCCGGCCAATGGCCTCCCGGTGCTGGGCCGTGCCATAGCCAGCGTGGCGCTCCAGGCCATAGCCCGGATACCGCGCCGCCAGCCCATGGATCAATCCATCACGCGCCTGCTTAGCCAACACGCTGGCGGCCGCGATGGCCAAGCAGTGGCTATCCCCCGCCACCAAGGTGCACTGCGCCCCGAGCCAACCCCTTAGGGGCAACACCCCATCCACAATCACCAGGGGAGGCTGGTGGGGCAATTTTTGAAGGGCCCGGTGCATGGCTTGCTCGGTAGCCCAGCGAATGCCCCGGCGGTCGATTTCTGCCGCCGAGGCTTGGCCCAGGGCCCAGGCGATGGCCAAGTCCTGGATTTGGGGCACGAGGGCGCTGCGCCGCCGGGCGGTGAGTTTTTTGCTGTCGGTCAGACCAGCCGCTTGCAGGGGCGAAAGCGCCCCTGCTGGAAGCATGACCGCCGCCGCAAAGACAGGGCCAAACACGCAGCCACGTCCAACCTCGTCCACCCCGGCGCAATCGGCCGGGTCATGGCCTTGCCAAGGGTCCACCCGGCTGGCTACCCCGCCGCGGAAGAGCGGCGACGCCGCCGGCGGGGTTCACCCGATTCATCCAGCTCAGGCTCAGCAACAGCCGCGGCCTGGTTGGACGCCACCGCATTGATCACCGCGGCCGAATCAACGACAGCCGAGGCGCTGCGGGAGCGGGTGCGGCCCCGGCGGGCCGGCAGCTCCACCTCGGGGGGCGCAATGCTCGTGGTGGTGGGTACCGAGACCGTGTGGACGGTTTCGGGCTCAAGCTGGATCGGCAAGGGGGTGATCTCCACCGGCACCGTTACAAAATCTTGGTTGCTTTCGCCCCGGGAACGGCCATAGGCCCGGCCTGAACCAGCCGCCGAATCGGAAGCAGCCGAAGACCGAGAGTCCGGAGAGGAAGCGTCTCCGTAGGAAGCATCTGTCGGGGCAGCATCCGTTCCGGTGCCACCCCGACCGCCCCGGCCGCGACGGCGGCGGCCACCGGAGGCGGCCAGCTGTTGACGAGCCTCCTCAAGCACGCTTTCGGCATCCTCTCCAGGGCGCACAACCCGCACCATCACGTTGTCGCCTGCAGGGGGCTCGGCCAACAACAAGGTGGGGCTCAGGCCCATCCAGCCAAAAACGATCTCCTGATCAGCGTCCATCGGCACCGCCACCAGATCGGGATCGTGGCGACGGGATAGGGCCGGCTCACTGGCCGCTGCTGTCGATGGCGACGTTTGCGCTTCTGCGCCATCGCTCTCGGAGCCATAGGCGCCGTAGGGGTCGGCACCCTCGCTGCCGGCACGGCGACCCCCACGACCGCCACGACGGCGGCCAGAGGAACCGTTTTCCGCAGCCCCAGGGGTAAACACCTCCGCCCGGGCCGAGGCCGCCGAACGCACCAGGCCGGTGTGGGTAGCCAGGGGCTGGAGGGTGTCTTTGCCAGGCAGCACGGCCACGTGGCCAAGGCCACCGCAACTGGGGCAGGCGCGACCAAAAAGCTCATAAATGTTCTGACCCTGCCGTTTGCGGGTCAGCTCCACCAAGCCAAGCTCCGTGAGCTGGGCAATCTGGGGGCGGGCGCCGTCATGGCGCACGGCCTGGGTGAAATGCTCCAGCAATTGCAGCTGGTCGCGGCGGGACTCCATGTCGATGAAGTCGACAATCACCACGCCACCGATGTTGCGCAGCTTGAGTTGACGAGCGATCTCAACGGCCGCTTCACAGTTGGTCCACAGCACCGTCTCGCGGGCATTGGCCGAACGGGTAAAGGACCCCGAGTTGACGTCGATCACCGTGAGGGCCTCGGTGGGCTCGATGATCACGTAGCCCCCAGAAGGCAGGTCCACCCGGGGCTTCAAGGCATCTCGGATGGCAGCGTTGACCCGGAAGTGCTCGAGGATGTCGGGATAATCGCTGTGGTGCTCCACCTGCAAATTCGCCTGATCAGCCCCCAGGAACGCCTGCACCCGGCCCACGGCGTCGGCACTATCCACGACAACCCGCACCACGTCCGGGGAGTAGAGATCGCGAAGCACCCGATGGACGAAGTCCTCATCCCGGTTGAGCAGCACCGGAGGGCTCGCCGATTCTGCCGCCGCTTGAATCCCTTCCCACTGGCGCAGCAGGTTTTCAAGGTCGTCGATCAGGAGCTCTTCGCTGATGCCTTCGGCCTCGGTACGAATCAACAAGCCGGCGCCCGGGGGCTTGATTAACACCCCAAGGGCCCGCAGGCGATTGCGTTCGTTTTCGCCGTTGATTCGGCGGGAAATATTGACCCCTTGGCCGTGGGGCTGCAACACCAAAAACCGACCCGGCAAGGACAAGTTGCCCGTGAGCCGGGGCCCTTTAGTGCCCGTGGGCTCCTTCATCACCTGCACCAGGACCTTTTGGCGCGGCTCGAGTAATTCCGTAATGCCGGCGGCGCCTTTCCTTAGGCGCAGGGGGCCCAGGTCGGTGACATGGATGAAGCCATTTTTCTCGCTTTCACCAATGTTGACAAAGGCCGCATCAATGCCGGGCAACACATTTTCAATGGTGCCGAGATAGACGTCACCAATCTGATAGCGGCCCTGGGCCACGACCAATTCATCAACACGTTCGTCGGTGAGCACTGCAGCGATTCGCAGCTGCTCGGCAATGACGATCTGCTGGGGCATGGGGGGAAAGATGGACCCATGGGGGCCCGACCGGGAAGGGAACGGAAGGAACGGAACAGAATCTGGAGCTGGAGCGGAGCTGGGACCCGATGAAGGCACTGGCCTGACACCGCAATCAGGAGGCTCTAAACAAAAAGAAGGCCTTGAAAGAGGGAGCTTTCAAGGGGCAGGACTAAAAAAACTTGGAGTCAAAGACTGAAGGAAGGGGGGCGGCTTGCCCTGGGCGCTGAGGCACACCAAACAACGGTGGACTT
>CAIYSK010000116.1 GCA_903928835.1 uncultured cyanobacterium | reverse complement strand
CTCGCCAACCTGCTGCTCGCCTGGACCGTGTTGATTGCCCAGGGCTACCTGGTGGGCATTCCCTCCGGATTCAGCGCCACCCCTGGGGTGCTGGTGTCGGCCGTGCAGCCCAACCAGGCCGCAGCGGCAGCGGGCCTCAAGGCGGGGGATCGCATCGTGGCCCTTGCCGGCCAGCAACTCGCCGGCGGCCAGGACGCCGTTGCCGATCTGGTCACCACCATCAAAGGATCTCCAGAGCGCACCTTGACGCTGCTGGCTGAGCGGGATGGCCAGAAGGTCAAGCTCAAACTCACCCCCACCGACCTGGGCGGGGTGGGTCGCATCGGCGCCCAGCTCCAACCCAATGGCAGCGAAGCCTTCCGGCCGGCCAAGGGGCCCCTTGAGCCCGTGCGGCAAGCCAGCCACGACCTGGCCCTGCTCACCCGGCGCACGGCGGATGGCTTTGTCACCCTGGCTACCCATTTCGGCGAAACCGCTGGCCAGGTGTCAGGGCCAGTGAAAATCGTGGAGATGGGCGCGTCCTTGGCCAAACAGGGCGGCGGCAGCCTGTTTGTGTTCACCGCCCTGATCTCGATCAACCTGGCGGTGCTCAATGCCCTGCCCCTCCCCCTGCTCGATGGCGGTCAATTCGTGCTGCTGCTGCTCGAGGGGGTGCGCGGCAAGCCCCTGCCGGAGCGGTTCCAGATGGCCTTTATGCAGTCGGGATTTGTGTTTTTGGTGGGTCTGAGCGCGGTGCTGATCGTCAAAGACACCTCCCAGCTCCCCGCTGTCCAGCAGCTGTTCAACCGTTGAAGGGCCCCAAGGTGCGCGCGCCGCTCATCCTTGAGCGGCTGGGCGAGCTCTATCCAGAGGCCACCTGCTCCCTGGATTGGCGCACGCCCTACGAATTGCTGGTGGCCACCATGCTCTCGGCCCAATGCACCGATGAGCGGGTCAACAAAGTGACCCCGGCCCTGTTTGCCCGCTTTCCGGATGCCGCCGCGGCCGCCGCGGTGGAGCCGGGCGATGTGGAGCCCTACGTGCAATCCACAGGCTTTTTTCGCAACAAGGCCAAGGCGATCGTAGGCAGCTCGCGCCTGCTGATGGAGCACCACGGCGGTGAGGTGCCCCAAACCATGGAGGAGCTGCTGGTGCTTCCTGGGGTAGCCCGTAAAACCGCTTCGGTGGTGCTGGCCTGGTGTTTTGGCATCAACGCCGGAGTCACCGTGGACACCCACGTGAGCCGCCTCAGCCAACGGCTCCGGCTCAGCAAGAAAAGTACCCCTGCCCAGATCGAACCCGATCTGATGAAACTGGTTCCCCAGAGCGAATGGCAAAACCTTTCGATCCGCCTGATTTTCCACGGCCGGGCGGTCTGCAACGCCCGTAAGCCCCAATGCGGCACCTGCCCCATTGGCGATCTCTGTCCAATGGGTGGTCAGCTCACAAGCTAGGATCCCCAATTCCTAGTCCGATAGCTCCGCAGCCCGCATGGCGAAGAAGTCGATGATCGCGCGCGATGTCACGCGCAAAAAAATGGTGAATCGCTTCGCCGCCAAGCGCACCGCGCTGAAGGCAGCTTTTGATGCGGCCTCCGATCCCATGGAGCGCCTGGAAATCCACCGCAAGATCCAGGGCCTGCCCCGGAACAGCGCCCCGAACCGGGTGCGCAACCGTTGCTGGGCCACCGGCAAGCCCCGCGGCTACTACAGGGACTTCGGCCTTTGCCGCAACCAACTCCGGGAGCGGGCCCACAAAGGTGAGCTGCCTGGCGTTGTGAAGTCGAGCTGGTAGTCAGCCGGAATCCATCCCCCATCACTCTCCAGCCGGGAGTTCCAAGGCGCCGCAAGGCGCTTTTTTAGTGGCGCTAAGGCGCCGCGAGACGCCTTTTTGATGGCCCAGTAGCCCGACGCCAAAGCCAGCCAAAACTGGAATTTCCCCAGGGCGTCAAGTCTGGATGCGAGAATAGGAAATGACAACAAAAGGACATAAGCGCAAGTGCAAGGACAAACTCAGTCGATCTCCTTCGATGGTCGGGAGATCCGACTGACCACCGGTCGGTTCGCTCCCCAAGCGGGGGGTTCGGTGATGGTTGAGTGCGGAGACACCGCTGTTCTGGTCACCGCCACCCGCTCCGGAGGTCGTGAAGGCATCGACTTCCTTCCCCTCATCTGCGACTACGAAGAGCGGCTCTATGCCGCGGGTCGCATCCCTGGCAGCTTTTTCCGGCGGGAAGCCCGTCCCCCCGAGCGGGCGATCCTGACCTGCCGGCTGATCGACCGCCCCATGCGGCCGCTGTTCCCCAGCTGGATGCGCGACGACATCCAAATCGTGGCGACCTGCCTGTCGCTCGATGAGCGGGTTCCACCCGATGTGCTCGCCGTCACCGGCGCTTCGATGGCCACCCTGCTGGCCAAGATCCCCTTCTACGGGCCGATGGCCGCCGTGCGGGTGGGCCTGCTGGGCGACGACTTCGTGCTCAACCCCAGCTTCCGCGAAATCGAGCGCAGTGAGCTGGATCTGGTGGTGGCAGGTACCCCTTCCGGCGTGATCATGGTGGAGGCGGGTGCCAACCAGCTGCCCGAACATGATGTGATCGAAGCCATCGACTTCGGCTACGAGGCCGTGGGCGAACTGATCAAAGCCCAACAAAACCTGCTCAAGGAACTCGGCATCGAGCAGGTGTTCCCTGAGGCCAAGCAAGAGGATTCCACCCTGCCCAAATTCCTCGAGAAGGAATGCGGCAAGGGCATTGGCGAGGTGCTGAAGCAATTCAGCCAAACCAAAATCGAGCGCGATGAAAAGCTCGATGCCATCAAGGCCCAGGTGGGCGAAAAGATCGCTGCCCTCAAAGACGGCGACGCCATCAAGGTGGCCGCAAGCAGCAACAGCAAGGTGCTAGGCAACAGCTACAAGAGCCTCACCAAGAAGCTCATGCGCGAGCAGATCATCAAAGACGGCAAGCGGGTCGATGGCCGCAACCTCGACGAGGTGCGTCCGATCAGCGCCGCCGCCAGCGTGCTCCCCAAACGCGTTCACGGTTCGGCCCTGTTCCAACGCGGCCTCACCCAGGTGCT
>CAIYSK010000115.1 GCA_903928835.1 uncultured cyanobacterium | reverse complement strand
TCGCAGCCGGACAGGCCCCCTACGGACGCTTCAGCGGCCACCTGCGGGCCATACGGGAACAGATGCTCGATGAGGAGCAGTGCAATCGACTGATCTTTGCCTTGCTGAACAACGCCCAGCGCAAGCAGCTGGAGCAGACCTGGGAATTGGACTGCTCCTATGGGCTCAAGGGGGTCTCCCGCTTTCGGGTCAACGTGTACCGCCAACGGGGTACCTACGCCGCCTGCCTGCGGGCCCTGGGCAGCCGCATTCCCGCCCTCGACAGCCTGGGCATGCCCCCGGTGGTGGAAGCGATGGGGCGCAAACCCCGGGGGCTACTGCTGGTGACAGGACCCACCGGTTCCGGCAAAACCACGACCCTGGCGGCCCTGCTTGAGCACATCAACCAAACCCGCTCCGAACACATCCTCACCATCGAGGATCCGATCGAATTCGTGTACACCAGTGCCCGCAGCCTGATCCATCAGCGGGAGGTCAATGAAGACACCCGCAACTTTGCCAATGCCCTGCGCGCAGCCCTACGCGAAGACCCCGACGTCATCCTGGTGGGCGAAATGCGCGATCTCGAAACCATCCAACTGGCCATCAGCGCAGCCGAAACCGGTCACCTGGTGCTGGGCACCCTGCACACCAGCTCTGCCTCCCAAACCGTGGATCGCATGGTGGATGTCTTCCCAGCCGGCCAACAGACCCAGATTCGGGTGCAACTGAGCAACAGCCTGCTCGCCGTGTTCTCCCAAACCCTGTGTCAACGAACCAACCCAGCTCCCGGTCAATTCGGACGGGTGATGGCCCAGGAAATCCTGATCAATACCCCTGCCACCGCCAACCTGATCCGGGAGGGCAAAACTGCCCAGCTCTATTCCCAGCTCCAGACCGGTGGCTCCTTTGGCATGCAGACCCTGGAGCGGGCCCTGGCCAACCTGGTGGAAGCGGGAAGCGTGAGCCAAGCCGAAGCCCTAAGCAAATCCGGTAAGCCCGACGAGCTGCTGCGCCTACTGGGCCAGGTGTAGCGATGGCCAGCTTCGTAGCCAGCTATCAAGCCAGCGGCGGCAAAACCCGCCAGATGCGCGTGGACGCCACCGATCTGCTGGATGCCAAACGCCAACTGCGCCGGCGCGGCATCCTCACCACCAAGCTCGAAGCCAGCCCAACCACCAGCTCCAAAGCCAACAAACCAAACCCGGCCCCATCAAGCAACTTCAACTGGCAACAGCTGCTGGAAGCCAAACCGGGAATCCGCGACAAGGCCCTCTTCGCCAACAAACTGGCGGCCCTGGTGGATGCGGGGGTGCCGATTGTGCGCAGCCTTGATCTCATGGCCGCCCAACAAACCAAACCCCTGTTCAAGCGGGCCCTCCAAAGTCTTTCGAGGGAAGTGAACCAGGGGGGCAGCATGGGCGCCGCCATGCGCCTGTGGCCCCAGGTGTTCGACAAGCTCACGATCGCGATGGTAGAAGCCGGAGAAGCGGGGGGGGTGATGGATGAATCGCTCAAAAGGCTGGCGAAATTGCTCGAGGACAACGCCAAACTCCAAAACCAGATCAAGGGGGCCATGGGCTACCCCGTGGCAGTGCTGGTGATCGCGGTGGCGGTGTTTCTGGGGATGACGATCTTTCTGATCCCCACCTTCGCGGGCATCTTTGAAGACCTGGGAGCCGAACTGCCGCTGTTCACCCAACTCATGGTGGATTTGAGCAAATTGCTGCGGTCCTCGTTCTCCCTGGTTCTGGTCGGAGGCTTGTTGGTGGCGGCCTGGCTGTTTGGTCGCTTCTATGCCACTACCGTTGGTCGCCGCCGGGTGGATGGCGAGTTATTGAAATTGCCGCTATTTGGCGATTTGCTGCAAAAAACGGCCACCGCCAAGTTCTGCCGCACCTTCAGCTCCCTCACCCGGGCCGGGGTGCCAATCCTGCTCTCGCTCGACATCGTCAGCGAGACGGCCGGCAATGCCGTGATTGCCGATGCCATCCTCAACTCCAGCACCGATGTGCAGGAAGGAATCCCCTTAAGTGTTGCTCTAACTCGCAAAAAAGTGTTTCCCGAGATGGCCCTGAGCATGCTGGCCATTGGCGAGGAAACCGGCGGCATGGACACCATGCTCTCCAAAGTCGCCGACTTCTATGAAGACGAAGTGGGTGCCTCGGTGAAGGCGCTCACGGCCATGTTGGAGCCGGCGATGATTGTGCTCGTGGGTGGCATTGTTGGCTCCATCCTATTGGCCATGTACCTGCCGATGTTCACGGTGTTTGACAAGATCAAATAGCACTCTGGGCCTCGGCGATGGCCTGGCCGGCCAACCATCCGGAACTCCAACAGTGCTGAAAGTTGAAGCCGCCAGTGATGCCATCCACATCCAGCAACTCACCCACTAAATACAGACGGCATTGGCGGCGGCTTTCCATGCTTGCCATGGTCACTTCCCCCAGGGGAATCCCTCCGGCGGTCACAAATTCCTCGCCAAAGGGACCGCGGCCGGTCATGGCATAGGCGCTGGCGCGCAAGGCCTGGATCAGGGCCTGCTGGTGGGTTTTGGCCAAATCAGCCCAGCGACGTTCCTGATCCACACCAACCTCCGCCAAAAGATGGAGCCAAAGGCGGCGGCTCAGCTCCGGCCAAGGACGCCAGTTGGCCAGTTGCCGCTTCGCCTGATCCCTGCGGGCTAGGGCAAACCAAGCGTCCAACTCCGCCTGGGATCGGCCGCCGGTCCAATCCACCTTGAGCCGGCCCCGATAGCCCGTCTGCTTCAGGGCTCGGGCCGCAAAGGCGCTCAACCGCAGGGTGGCGGGTCCGCTCAGGCCCCAATGGGTGATCAGCAATGGGCCCCTCTGACGAAAACGGGTGGGGTTTGAAGAGCCACCCCCTGGGGGCAGATCCAGCTCAAACTCCAGATCCAACTCCAGCTCAACGGGGTCCATCACCACGCCCGCCAGCTCCAAAAGGGGATGGCTCGCCAAGGCCAAGGTGAACAGCGACGGCACCGGCGGCACGAGGTCATGGCCCAGGGAGGCGGCCAACTGCCGGCCGCTGGGGTGGCTGCCTGTGGCCAAGACCAGCTGGGCAGCCTCGGCGGTTTGACGGTTCGAACCTGGCTGACCGCCGTCCGCCGAGCGGGCAACCCGCAGTTCAAGCGCAAAGCCCCCCGGGCCGTCGTCCGTTGGTGGCAGGGGCCCAGCCTTCTGCAATTGAACTCCGGTATGCAGCTGCACCCCTGCCGAGTGGGCGGCCCGGCGCAGGGTGGCCACCACCGACTCGGAGCGATTGGAGCGGGGAAACATCCGCCCATCGGGCTCCTCCACCAGCTCCAGGCCATGGTCATCAAACCAAGCCACCGCATCGCCGGCAGCAAAGCGGCTAAAGGGCCCGCGCAGGGCCTTGCCCCCCCGGGGGTAGTGGCCCACCAGGGCGCGCGGATCCCAGCAGGCATGGGTGACATTGCAGCGTCCGCCACCACTAATCAGCACTTTGTTGAGGGGCTGATTAGTGGCCTCCAACAGGTGCACATCGGCGGCCCCGGCTTCTGCTGCTGCAATGGCCGCCATGAATCCGGCCGCCCCGCCACCGGCCACCAGCACGGCTACTCGACTAGGGAACACGGCTAGGCAGCATGGGGGGATGGAGCAACACGGCCAAACCAGTTATCGCTTCAGTGTGGCTCCGATGATGGACTACACCGATCGGCACTTCCGGATGCTGATGCGGCAAATCACCCGGCGCAGCCTGCTCTACACCGAAATGGTGGTGGCTCAAGCCCTGCACCATGCCCGCAAACAGCCCGAAGCCAACCAACCGGGGGGACGGCTGGAGCGCCTGATTGGCTTTGATCCGATCGAACGTCCCCTCGCCCTGCAGGTGGGAGGTGACGATCCGACCCTCTTGGCTGAAGCGGCCCAACTGGCAGCCGACTGGGGCTATGACGAAATCAACTTGAACGTGGGTTGCCCGAGTGAAAAGGTGCAAAAAGGCCGGTTTGGCGCCTGCCTGATGGCGGAACCCGACCATGTTGCCCGCTGTGTGGCGGCCATGGCCGCGGCCAGCGCCCTACCGGTCACCGTGAAGCACCGCATTGGCATTGATGAGCGCGATTCCTATGCCGAGCTGTTGCACTTTGTGGACACCTTGGCCGCGGCTGGAGCCCAACGTTTTGGCGTGCATGCCCGCAAAGCCTGGCTGGAAGGCCTGGATCCCAAACAGAACCGCACCATTCCGCCCCTGCGCTACGACCTGGTGCACCAGCTGAAGCGCGAACGACCCAATCTCACCATCGAAATCAATGGAGGGCTTGAAACCCTCGGCGACTGCCTCAACCAGTTGCAAGTGGTCGACGGAGCCATGGTGGGCCGGGCCGCCTACCAACACCCCCTGCGTTGGGCCGGGGTGGATCAAGACGTCTTCAACGACAGCAGCCGCGTCAAGCCCAAGGCCTCAACGGTGGTGCGGGGGTTGATGACCT
>CAIYSK010000114.1 GCA_903928835.1 uncultured cyanobacterium | reverse complement strand
GTAGCTACAGCTCAGGTGCCGGTGTAGACCCGTGATCTGGATAACAAAGAAGGCACCCTTGGTAGCAACCAAGACGAGCAGCCCAGCCCCTTAGGCCAGCTCACCTTTGCCATTGCCAGGGTGATGCCCTCCGCCGAGGCTGGCGATCTGCTCACGAATGAAGGCCGCATGGCCGCTGGTGCGGATGTAATCGGACACCATCGCCTCGGCCGGTAGGCCGAACTGCAATCGGAAGGCCTGCACCAGCTGGGGGATGGCAGAGGGGGGCAAGGTGCGGATCTCGGCGATCAACGCCTGCACCGCCCCGTCGTCCAGCTCAGCGAGTTCAAAGGGCGGCATGGCCGCCGGCTGCGGCCCTAGGCCGGATGGCCCAGCTTGTGAACCTGTGGGCGTCTTTTGTAGGGGAGCAACCGCTGCTGCGGCCTGGGCGGGAGTGGGCTCCCGAGCTGCGGGGTCCACCGGAACTGCTGCAACTGGTTCGAGCACGGTTGCTGTTGCGGCTCCCTGGGATGGGGATGCAACCACTGGCCGGGTTAGGCGGCGCCCCCGGGCTCCTTGCTGCCGTGGTGCATCTGGGATCGCAGCTGGCGTTGACCCATTCCCCTGAGCCATGGGGACAGGAGTTGCCTGAGCTTGGTTGGTACCAGCTGCGATGGCGGGTCGCCCCACCAACGAAAGACCAGCACCCTGAGGGATGGGGATGGGCCCCATCGGCCGCTGGCCAACCTCCTGGGCCTCTTTGCCTAGGTGCCCGTCGTTGTCCTCCGCCGCCAAGGACAGCAGGGCCAGGATTTGATAGCGGCGCAGGTAGGTGATCGCCGCCCCGATCGAATGCAGCGGGTTGGTGGTGGTGCCCAGGCTTTGCAGGAGCGCTTGCAGCCCCTTGATCTGGTCATCAAGCCGCAGCCCGGGTTGGCGTTGCACCGCCGGCGCCATGGGCCCGGGGCCCTGACCTTGGGAACTAGCTAGTTGGGCAGGTGCGGCCCCTACTGGGGGCTTGGCAGGCAGCACAAACGGCACGGCGCCTAGGGCGGCAAGATCGAGGTCCAGGGGGAACTGCTCGAGCGCTAGCACCCGCAAGTCATGCAGCCGGCCCAACATCCCGTTGAGGGTCGGCAGGGGCACCACCGAACTGATCGATTCGCCGCTGGGGGCATGCAGCAGCTGGGTTCTCAGCAGGCTCTGGCCACCACTGGCAATGCCACCGCCATCTGCCGGGGAGCCAGCGACAGGACTGCCAAACGGGTGAGCGCTAGCTCCAGCCGGCGCCTGGGTGGCAGTGCCACCATTCTCCTCCAGGGTTTGGGTCAGCAGCAGTCCCTGGTCCAGCAGCGGTGTGGTCACCACCTCCAGCACGGCGTGTAGGTCGGCGAACTTGCCGTATTTCGCTTCGGTTCCCTTAAAGATCGGCCCCACATGGCGATGGAAGGCCAACAGCGCCAGCGCCAAGGTGGCGGGATAGGCACCGGGCACCGGCGAACCAGGGGCTGCGGCCCCAGGCGCAGGTTTTGCTTCAGGAGAGGGCGCCCTAACGGCAGAGGCCTCGGCCACCCCTTTCAGACCTAGGGGAGCGGGATTAACGCGACCAGACATAGCGACCACTAAGCATCGCAGGTATTGCGATCCTAGCTGTAACGCACGTTAGTCGTCAATGAACTGGACTATCAACTGATTGATGGGGTGGTGGCCTGGGAAACCTTGCTCTGGCTGGTTGCGTCTGGCTTGGGCTTGCTGCGGGCCTGGGGCTTGGCCTTGGTGGCTGGCTTGGTGGCTGGCTTGGTGGCGATTGCGCCGGCGGCCTTGGCCCTGCTGGGTGCTGCCTTTGCCTTGGCCCCGATGCGCTCGGGCGGCTCCGGTGGCACAGGGGCAGGTCCCTGCTCAAGAGCCTTGGCCCAGCTGGAGAGGGCCAGTTCGGCCCGCATCACGCCCTCCACATCGATGAGGGCCTGCAGCTGCTGGGGGCTCCACAGATGCCAGCCACTCAGCACGGTGCGCAGCACCTCCAGCTCCTCTCCCGTCAGCGGCCGGGGCCGCATCGAGGCCACATGGGCGGCCAGGCCATGCCAGGCCTCGGGCAGGGACAGGCCATGGGCACCAGCCAGCGAGCGGAACTGCTCAGAAGCCCCATTGCTTCTAGCTGATGCCTCCTGCTCCGTTGGCAGGGGCCGTTGCCGCGCCCAGGCAGGCGCTGGCTCCTCGCCAATGAAGTGGGCAAAGAAGTCCGTCGCCACCCACAGGTCACCGTCCTCGTGGGTAATGGGTTTTTGGCGGGCGATCCGCTCCTTGAGGGCCTGATCTTCTATGGGGCCGTAGTCGCCCGCGGCCAGGCGGGAATTCATCAGCCCCAGCTGGATGAAGGTCACCGGGTAGGGCTGCTCGATCTTGCCCCGCTGCAGCTTGTTGAAAGTCGAATCGGCCACGGCCGGGAAATCGGCGGCCTTG
>CAIYSK010000113.1 GCA_903928835.1 uncultured cyanobacterium | reverse complement strand
GTGGAAGTGGCCTACAAGCAGGCGGCCCAGGCCGTAGCAACGGCCCAGGCTGGCTCCCCAGCCGCAGCCCCGGCAGCGGCCCGCCAGCCGCTGGGGGTCTGAGCTGATGGAGATCCGTCGCCGGCCGCCCAACCCCCCCATCAAGGTGGCCCATCTGATGTATGGCATCCCCCATCCGGAGGAGGAGCCGCGCCACATTCTTGAAAAAATTGTCTGGGAAAAGGACAAGGAAGTGGCTAGCGCCCGCGAGCGGGTGCCCCTAGAGAAACTCAAAGAGCAGATTGCTGATCTGCCCGCCACCCGGGATTTTCTCGGTGCCCTGCGCGCCGGCACGCCCAAACCGGCCGTGATCGCCGAGATCAAAAAGGCCAGCCCCAGTAAGGGCGTGATCCGGGAGGATTTCGATCCCGAAGCGATCGCCAGGGGCTATGCCGCAGGCGGTGCCAGCTGCCTCTCGGTGCTCACCGATAAGGCCTTCTTCCAGGGGGGCTTTGAGGTGTTGGTGCAGGTGCGCCAGGTGGTGGATCTGCCCCTGCTCTGCAAGGACTTCATCCTCAGCCCCTACCAGCTCTACCAGGCCCGGGCCGCCGGCGCCGACGCGGCCCTGCTGATCGCGGCGATCCTCACCGACCAGGACCTGGCCTACCTGCTCAAGGTGGCCCGGTTCCTGGGCCTGGCCGTGCTCGTGGAAGTGCACGACGCCGCCGAACTGGACCGGGTGCTGGGCCTCGATGGGGTGACCCTGGTGGGCATCAACAACCGGGATTTGGCCAGCTTCGAGGTGGATCTGGGCACCACCACGAGCCTGCTTAAAACCTATGGCGAACGCCTACTGGCCAAGGGAATTCTGGTGGTGAGCGAATCGGGCCTGTTCCACCGCGCTGACCTGGACCGGGTCCAGGCGGCTGGGGCGCAGGCGGTGTTGGTGGGCGAAGCCCTGATGCGCCAGGCCGATGTCACGGCAGCCTTGCAGGGCTTGATCCACGGCTGAGTCCCAATCACCTCACTCCAGGAAGGGAAGGAACCAGCCCATGACACCCAAGGCCTAATTAGTGATGCTGGTTGCCGCCTTAATGGCCTTTGCTGCACCGATAGCCGTTGCCCCAACGCTGGCTGTTGCATCTCCACTGGCTGTTGCATCTCCACTGGCTGTGGCGTCTCCGCTAGCCGTTGCAGCTCCGGCAACCATCACGGCACCCGTCCTACGCGTTGGCATTGTTGCCGGCCAATACCCCTGTTCCTACCTGGATCAAGGGATCTGGAAAGGCAGCGCCGTTGAGCTTTGGAATGCAGCGGCCGAACGGACCAAAATCCCCTTTGTGGTGCAGCGCACTGGCACCCCCAAGGAGGCGGTCGCTGCCCTGGTCAGCGGCAAGTTAGATGTGGCGGTGTCCTGCTTAAACCTCACCCATGAGCGCCTACGCCAAGTGGGCTACACCACCCCCTATCGCTTCGAGGGCATCAAGATCCTAGGAAAAGCCAAGGAATTTGACCTGCTTGGCATCCTTAGCAGGGCCATCAAAGACGTGAGGCTGCCACGGGCTTTTTCCCTGCTTTTTGGCACCACCTTGGTGATCACCATTGCCACGGTGATCC
>CAIYSK010000112.1 GCA_903928835.1 uncultured cyanobacterium | reverse complement strand
CGTTTTGCCCGGCACCTGATCCTTCCGGAGGTAGGGATGGAGGGGCAGAAGCGCCTCAAGGCAGCTTCGGTGCTTTGTGTTGGCACCGGCGGCCTGGGTTCTCCATTGCTGCTCTATTTGGCCGCGGCGGGTGTGGGCCGCCTGGGCATTGTCGATTTCGACGTGGTTGACCACAGCAATTTGCAGCGCCAGGTGATCCACGGCACCTCCTGGGTGGGCAAGCCCAAGATCGAATCGGCCAAGGCCCGAATCCTTGAGATCAATCCCCACTGCCAGGTGGATCTCTATGAAACAGCACTCACCAGTGAGAACGCCCTCGAGATCTTGGCGGGATACGACATCGTTTGCGACGGCACCGACAACTTCCCGACCCGTTACCTGGTGAACGACGCCTGCGTGCTGCTCGGTAAGCCCAATGTGTATGGCTCGATCTTCCGTTTTGAAGGCCAGGCCACGGTGTTCAACCTGGATGCCGAGAGCCCGAACTACCGCGACCTCTTCCCCGAGCCACCGCCGCCGGGCATGGTTCCTTCCTGTGCTGAGGGGGGCGTGGTGGGCGTACTCCCCGGGATCATTGGTGTGATTCAGGCCACCGAGGCCGTGAAAATCATCACCGGTATTGGCACCACCTTGAGCGGCCGGCTGCTCCTCTTTGATGCCCTGGGCATGAAGTTCCGGGAGCTCAAGCTGAGGCCGAATCCCCAGCGGCCGGTCATCGACAAACTGATCGACTACCAGGAGTTCTGTGGCGTGGGGGGCAGTGCTGCTGGCCAAGAAGAAGCTGGCGCCGTCGAGAGCATCTCGGTGCAAGAGCTCAAGAAGCTGCTCGATGGCCACACCAGCGGCATGGTGTTGATCGATGTGCGCAATCCACCCGAAGCTGAGATTGCTGTGATTCCTGGTGCGGTACTTATCCCGTTGGATCAGATTGAAAACGGCACCGCCATCGAGCGGATCAAGCAGCTTGCTGCGGGCAAACAGCTCTATGCCCACTGCAAGCTGGGCGGCCGCAGTGCCAAAGCCCTGATTGCCCTCAAGCGTGCCGGCGTGGAAGGGATCAACGTGCAAGGTGGCATTGATGCCTGGAGCCAGGAGATTGATTCGAGCCTGCCGCGTTATTGAGGCCGCGCTATCGAGGCTTAGTAGTCCACACCCCGTTTGAGATCAACGCCACGCTCGGCGTAGTGTTTATGGCACACCATCTCGGAGTAGACGCTGGCGAGTTCGAAGTAGGCGAGCCGGTTTTTGCAGCGTCCGGTGAGGATCACCTCGGTTTCGGCGGGCTTGCGGAGCAGGGTCTGCACGATCGGTTCGACCGGCAGGAGTTCGAGGTCGACGGTGGGATTGATCTCGTCGAGGATCACGGTTTTGTAGAGGCCGCTTGAGATGGCGGCCCGGGCGATCTCCCAGGCACGCTCAGCTTCCACGTAGTCGATCGGTTGTTGCTGGCCGCGCCAGACGATCGCATCTCTGCCGGAGCGCAGATGGTCCACCAGGTGCGGATAGCTTTCGCGCAGGGCTGCAATGGCAGCATCTTCGGTGTAGCCGGCGCCGCCCTTGAGCCATTGAAGGATGAGTACCCGGTGGCTTTTGTCTTGGCTGATGCCCCGGCCGATCGCCTGTAGGCCTTTGCCAAGGGCGCTGGTGGATTTGCCCTTGCCATCACCGGTGTAGATCTCGATGCCTGTGATGCCGGGATCCAATTGTTGGTGGGCCCGCATTTCCGAATGGAGATCAGCCAGTTGCACCAATTCCTTCGGGGCTCCCCGTCCCGTGCAGATCACCTCCATCCCGGGGGGTTTGCAAGCCAGGGTGCGGGCCACCTCGTCGGCATCAAGTAGCCCCAGATCGAGCACGGGGTTGAGCTCATCGAGCACCACCACCGAATAGAGGTCGGAGGCGATGGCGCCCTTGGCGATATCCCAGCCCCGTTGGGCTTCCTGGCGATCAAAGGGGGTGGCTTCTTCAGCGGTGAAATAGTCGCCCCGGCCCGTACGCACCTGGTCGATCAGGTGGGGGAAGCCCTGCTGGAGGGCCTCAATGGCGGCGTCCTCGTCGTAGGCCCGGCCTGGCCCTTTTAAGAAGCGCAGCAGTAGCACCCGGGTGCGCTTTTGCTCGCAGATCCCCAGGCCAATCGTGCGCAGCACCACCCCCAGGGCAGCCTGGCTCTTGCCCTTTCCATCCCCGTCGTAGACGTGCAGTTGGCCATGGGCGCGCTCATCGCTGCCGGCTGCGGTGCGGATGCCAATGCCTCGGCCTGTCCCCCGCTGCGGCGTTTGGGTGCTGCTCGGGGCCATTCGGGCTGCTGGGTAGGGCTTGATGCTACCGGTGATCCCGGAGCCCGGAAGCGCTTTCGCCTTGCCAAGATCGGATCCTGCGCGTGCGCCATGCTGTTTTCCCTGCTCGAAGCCCTGCCGCCCCCTTTGGAGCAGGCCCTGGATCAACTGCGGGCCCAGGTGGCCCAGCTGGATGCGGCGGTGGTGGCCTATTCCGGCGGCGTCGACAGTGCCCTGGTGGCCGCGATTGCCTCGGAACAACTCGGGCCCCGGGCCCAGGCAATTACGGGGGTGTCGCCAGCTCTGGCGCCCCATCTGCGCCAGGAGGCATTACAACAGGCTGCCTGGCTTGGCATCAGCCACCTGGAAATCATGACCGCGGAGCTGGATGATCCCGGCTACGCCAGCAACCCCGATGGCCGCTGTTACGCCTGTAAGCAGGCATTGCATCGCTTGCTGGCGCCAATCGCTGCGGCGGCTGGTGGGGCCCAGGTGATTGATGGGGTGAACCGGGATGACCTCGGCGACTATCGCCCGGGGATTCTGGCGGCCCGGGAGCATGGGGTGATCTCGCCCTTGGCCGAAGTCGGCCTCGATAAGGCCGGGGTGCGCCAGCTCTCGAAGGCCCTCGGTTTGCCCTGGTGGGACAAGCCCGCCCAGCCATGCCTGGCCTCGCGGTTCCCCTATGGGGAGCCGATCACGGCCCAGCGGCTCGAACGGGTGGCAGCGGCGGAGGCCTGGTTGTTGGCCCAGGGCTGGGCCCGGGTGCGGGTGCGCAGCCAGGGCGAAACGGCGCGGATCGAATTGCCGGCTGATCAGTTGCCCGGGGCTTTGCTGCAGTGGGCCGATACCCCCCAGCGGGAGGCCCTGGTTCAGGCCTTCCGCGGCCTTGGTTTTTCCGCCGTGGGACTGGATTTGGAGGGCTTGATCAGCGGCAAGCTCAATCGCGACCTGCGCCCGCTGGCTGGGCCTTAGGCGGGGCGGAGCTTTTTAATCAGCTCGGCCTTGGGCAGTCGGCTGACGCCTTTAAGCCCCTTGGTTTTGGCGAGTCCCTGGAGTTTTGCCAGGGTCATGGCCTCGAGTTTGGGGCTTGGGGTTGGGCTGGAATGGGGTGCGGTTCTGCCGCCTTGGTCGGCGGTTGGCGGAGGGGAGGTGTCGCCTGGTGTGGAAACGGTTGGCAACAAGCGGATGGCAGCAACCACGAGCCCGCCGAACAGCAGGGTGGCCACAACGAAGGCAAGCATCTCGATCAGGGTGTGAACGCTGGAGCCATTACACCGGGTTTGGCTAGGCCTGGCACCACCTGTTGAAATCCCACCAAAAAAGCCCCCGCTGGGGGGCTTTGGCCAGTCCTACTTACAGACTGGGGTCTCGCTGCACGTCGGCGATGGCCGATGGCGTTTCCCGCCGGAAGCTGGTGAGCTTGTGGTTGCCGGAAGAGAGTTCACCTGCGAGCACATGGCAGGCCATCTCCGGCATGGTGTGGTCACCACAGGTGAACACATCCACCGCGGCATAGCCCGATTCAGGCCAGGTGTGGATCGAAATATGGGATTCGGCCAAGAGGGCCAATCCCGTCACACCCTGGGGCTCGAAGCGG
>CAIYSK010000111.1 GCA_903928835.1 uncultured cyanobacterium | reverse complement strand
TGAGCTCTTCAGCTTTGGGCCCAGGGGCCGGTTCCATGGCCGTGCGGAACTCCTTCTCGAATTCGGTGGAAGCCGATTGAAAACCCTTCAAGGTGCGTCCCAGGGTTTTGCCGAGTTCAGGCAGTCGCTTGGGCCCAAACACCAACAAACCGATGGCGGCAATCACCGCCATTTCGGGTAAGCCGATGCCGAAGAAATTCATGGGGCCTCGCTCAGATCAACCGATGCCGTTCCAGTTGACGTTGATGCCCTCAAGGAGAAGAGACTTGTTGTACAGCTGCAGGATCACCAGCAAGAAGACCAGAAACAGCACCATGAAGATCCCCATCACCGGGGTGGTGCCCCAGCCGGGAACGACCTTGCCGTATTCAGAATTCAGCGGGCGCAGCAGGTTTCCGAGGCGGGTCTTTTGGGCCATGGCAGCTTGCTCCTCTCGCTCAATGAATCGCTGTCGTTACTGTAGTGGTCTTGCCGGTCCCCATGCGCTGGGCTGTCGAGAGTTGTGACGGAATTCGCCACGAAACCCCATGGATCCCAGCTCCACCAGCTCGCCCGCCCTCTCGATTGCCCTTGCCGTATTGGCGGTCTTGCTGGCCCTCACAGGTTTTGGCGTGTATCAGGCCTTTGGGCCACCCTCCAAAGCCCTGAGCGATCCCTTCGACGACCACGAGGACTAGTCAACGCTTGCGGATCCTCCAAAAGCGGATCTGCCAGGGCCTGAGCTCCAAGGAGATTGGAAGGTCCTGGGGCGGCGATTGGTGGCCCTGGAGCGCCTGATCCAAGCCATCCAGCTCCACAATCACCTCCCAGCCGTCACCAAGACGGAGCTGGCGTCGCAATGGGGAGCTGTTCTGCACAGCGATCAGACCATCGCCCGGGGTGGATCCCGGCCGGAGGGCCAGAAGCTGCAACCCATCACCCAGGGGAGGTAGCGCCGCAACGGCCTCGCCCCAGTCCTGGGGGGCGCAAGGGGGCTGGGCAGGCCGCAGCCAGAGGGGCTCCCGGAAGCGAACAGCCTGCTGGGGAACCTGGGCCCGCTGCCAATCGGAGGCGCAGGGCAGCAAGGCCAACCGCAGGCGCTGCCAGCCG
Source organism: uncultured cyanobacterium (assembly GCA_903928835.1). Taxonomy (GTDB): domain Bacteria; phylum Cyanobacteriota; class Cyanobacteriia; order PCC-6307; family Cyanobiaceae; genus Cyanobium_A. Next base: position 4,919 of record CAIYSK010000111.1, on the reverse strand, counting down.
TTATCGGCGCCGGGATCCGGCCAAGTGGGGGCCCGCAGCAAGGACACCCCAAGGCGCTCGGGCGTAGCCGATACCCCCTGGGGTCCATCGAGCAGCACCGCCAAACAACCGCTTTGGGGCACCGAAGCCATCCAACTGATCGCCGGCACCTCCCACCGGGCCTGCTCCCGGGGCGTGATGGCCTGGGCCGGCCGCTCGATCACACCGCCGGTGGTGTCAGCGGCCCACCGCTGGGCGGGCTGCTGCAGGGGGATCTCCAGGCGCAACAATTCATGGCGGGCCCGCCAATCCACGCTCAGCACCAGCTCCAACCAGGGGCTCGCCGCCCGCAGGCGACCCTCGAGCCGCACCGCACTGGAACCGCAGCGTCCCCGCCGCACAAAGCTCGTGCAGAGGGGCCCTTGCTCGGCCCACTGGATGTCCCCATCCCAACGCCATTCGAGGGGGTGCTCGGCGTAATCAGCGGCCAGATCCCAAGCGTCCCAAAACTCACCGGCATCGCGGTAGCGCTGCCAGGCCAAGGGGGCCGCCAACCGGGGGACTCCGTTGGCATCCCAAAGCTGCTCCACCCCCTCGGGGCCGAGCTCAAGCGCCACCAGCCCATTACTAAGCCGCCAGCGCTCCAGCGCCCCATCAGGCCCAGCCGCCCCATCCGGCCCTGACAAGCGCTCGAGCCGCACCGGGTGATCAATCGCGGCTGGCTTGAGGTCCGCCGGAGCCGCCATGCCAGCCATGGGCTGGTGCCGAACAAGCGGCAGGGCCTCCACCCCGGCCAGCGGGGGCAACTGCACCCACCCACCGCCGGCTGAAGCCGACTGGGTGGCGAGGCGCTGGCCGTTCCAACTCCAGGAGCCGGCAGGCAGCCGCACCACCTGACGCGACGCCGCCAGGGGCTGGAGCTGGCAGACCCACCAGAGGGGAGCATCCCCCCGGGCCGGCTGGCTGCCGAGCCAATGATGCAAGGCCCGATCGCGCTGGCGACAGGCGCGTCGGCGCGCAAGGCGCCACTGGGGCTCGGCCTGGTCGAACACCTCAGGGATCGACGTGCCCGGCAGGATGTCGTGGAACTGCTGAAACAGCAGCAGCCGCCAATCCGTGGCCTCTCCTGGTTGCTGGGCAGGACAGCCTGGTTGCTGGGCAGAACGGGCCGCCAGCACCGATGCCAGATCCGCCTCCCGAAGCAGCCGCTCCAGGGTGCGGTTGTGGCGTTTTTGGTCGGGCCTGCTCGTGGCGCAGCCCCGGTGCAACTCCAGATACAACTCATCGCGCCACACCGGCAGACCCGCCCGGTGGGGCTCAAGGCGGGCCAAATAATCCCGCAGCAGTCCATGCACCTGGGGGGCGGCCTCGGCCTGGCCCTGCCACAACTGCAGCTGCTCGAGCATCTCTGCCGTGGGACCACCGCCGTGGTCTCCGACCCCCGGCAGCCAGAGGGCCTCAGGGCATCCGGAGGCGGCTGTCCACTCCAGGCGGTAGCGCTCCATCGCCACCGGATCAGCATCGGTGCCAATGGGCGCGGTCATCAGGGCCTTCAACTCCCGGCCGCAGCGGCTGCGCCAGCGGAATAGGCGATGGGGGAAAGGATTGGTGGCATTCCAAAACAGCTTGTGGGTGCAGAACCAATCCACCCCCGTGGCCTGGGCAATCGCCGGAAAGCCCGCCCCAAAGCCAAAGGTGTCGGGCAACCAGGCCAACCGATGCTCAAGTCCAGGAAATACCCGCCGGCTAAAGGCCTGACCCTCTTGAAACTGGCGCAGGAGCGAGGCACTGCTGATCAGCACGCAATCGGTCTCAACCCAGGGGCCATTGATCGGCTCAAAGCGGCCCGCAGCCACGGCCCGCTGAATACGCGCAAACAGATCTGGGCGATTCAGCTCCAGCCAGGCGTAGAGGGCCGGAGTGGAATGGCCGAAATGGAGATCCGGGAAGCGCTCCATCAAATCCAGTGCTGAGCCAAAGGTCCGCTCGGCGGCCTGCCAGGTGTCGGCAACCGGCCACAGCCAGGCCAAATCGAGATGGGCATGGCCCAGCACATGAAAATGCCCCTCCGGCCCAGGGGAGCCGGCCCGCAAGGCCTGCAGGGCCAACTTGGTCTCATCCAGCAGGCCGAGGGGATCTTCCGGATCCAAGGGCTCCAGAACCACGGCGCTGGAGATCAGGGCTCCGTCGTCATGGAGGGGGCTGCGCAGGCGCAACTCCAGCTCTAGCGGCACACCCTTCCACCAGCTCGAGGGGAGACGCCACCGACAAGCGGTGTCGAACAGATCACCGCGATGGACCATGGCGCCATCCACCCAAAGCTCCACCTGATCCGCCCACCAGCGCAGGGCCAGACGGGCAGTCATGCTCCGTCCATCTGGAGCATGCCCATCAGGACCCTGGCCTTGGCGGGCCAGGGTCTGCCAAGCGGGTGGACAAACCAACTGAAGCTGCAACTGGCACCACAGACCACCGCGGGGCCAAATCACCAGGCCACGGGCATCCCAATCAGGGCGATGCCGCGCACCCCAGGGGTGTTGGCGAGCCGGGCCCACGTGGCCATTGGGCTGCTCGCACAGCCACAGGGGCTGAAGGTCCGCCATCGAACGTGAATGAAACGTTTCAATCCGGGGCATCTGGGCTGCGCCATGGGCCTCAGGCATCGTTGGATAGCAAGCCAAGCCCCATAGGATGATCCGGATGCCGTGGGGTCGGCCAGGCCCTACCAGGCGCCTGTCACCCCCTGTCACCCGCCCGTCTCCCCCAAGACCGAACCATGCTCGCCCTCAAGATCTCGGTTTACTCGGTCGTTTTCTTTTTTATCGGCATCTTCGTCTTCGGCTTTCTAGCCAGTGATCCCACCCGCACCCCGAGCCGCAAAGACCTCGAGGACTGAGTCACAAGCTTGCCTAGCGGGGTTATGAACCCTGTGGGATGATCACACTCTTGTGATTACGGGCATTCAACGTGCAAGGCCCCAGCGCTGCCGCTGAATCCCTGAATCGTGCTGATTCCATCCCTTGTAACGATGGGGAAAGCCCCAAAAGCCTTGAAACGCAGGCTCAAAAAGAACGCCTGAATTTCAGACGAATTCTTGACGCCAACAAGCTGTCACTAGCAGCCTGTTCGTTAGCCATCCTGCAGCCCCAAGGCCTAGCACTTGCGGCTCCACCTCCAACTGTTAGGCAACAGCCAGCAAGCTCAATCCTTCAACGCGACAGCAACAACCCAGACCCGGTCACGGCAGCCAGGAGAATCAGCCCAAAGCCCAAGTCAAGCGAGCCAAAGCTCGCGGGAACCTTCGCGATTATCGAAGCGGACCACCAGGGTTACGACTCGCCCCTGGGCCGCTACGTCGCCAAAGGTCATGTCAAGGTTCGCTTCAACGGATGGATCCTTCTAGCCGATCGCATCGAAGTTGCCGAGCGCAGCCGCACCTTCTATGCCACGGGACAAGTACGCCTTAAAAAAGGCGACCAATACCTGCAAGCCAGCAGCATTCGCTATAGCAATTGGGAAGGCACCGGTGAAATCGAAGACGTCTACGGGGTCATCGATCAAGACACCCTGAAACGCGACACAGCTCTCCCTCCAAACCCCGCCACCTCTGATCCCCAAACTCCCCTTCCAAGCAGCCAGGTCCCTGCCATTGCAGAAGCCAACCCCCTTGCAGAAGCAGAGCTACCCCCATCCTTTGCCTGTCCGCAGTTGACAGAAGGGACGAATCGCAGCGCCATCAGCATTGTCCCACCAGGCAAAGTCAGGCTGCCAACGATGGCGGCCCCCGATAGCTGCCTAGGAACCGCAGGAATAAATGCAACAGCCAAACCCAAGCGGCTCATGGAAGAACTCGAAAGCGTGGTCTTTCAACCAAGCCAGTACAAGGGAAATCCCAATTTTGCAACACTAAATTCATTAGGCCCCAAAACAACCGCTGGCCAGCCGTTCAGGCCGATTGCGATTGATCAAAGGGTAAAAAATGTGAGCTACCAGCAAAGCTGGAGCACAGGCATCTCCATCAATCTTCTGGGCCTTATCGGCTACACAACGCCTACAAATGGAGTAGGGGCCGGTCAACTCGTAACTCCAAGATCTCAAAAGGCTAGCGGCACAATCAGCAGAATTCGATTCCAAACCACAAATATCCAGATTCAGAGAAACACCTGGACTGCCAGGCAAATGGCCTTCACCAATGACCCCTTCACCCCAGCACTCTCCTGGACTATTGCCCGCAATGTCACAGCGGAGCAATACCCAGATGGCACAACCAAGATATGGGCTCGCAGTGGCAACATCATTCTTGAGAACGCCTACTCTCTACCTGCAATTTTTAGCCAAACCCTTGGCAAAGAAAAACCAGCCTTCACCTTTGGTGTCGACAACCAAGATCGCGACGGATTCTACATCGGCTATAATTTGAAGCCGATTAAAATTGGTCAAAGTGGAAGCCTCAACCTCCAACCCCAATTGTTAATCGAACGAGCCCTCAAAGGCGAAAGTAGTAGTTTTATTGCCCCCGGTGCAAGCCTGAACAGCGGCAACGTCACCCAATCGATCACAGCCGCGGATGCCTTTGGCCTCCTAGCCAAACTTCAGGTGCCGATCAATCGATTCAATCTGTCTTCCGACCTGAGCCTCGCCACCCTCAATCCCGAAAACCTGCCATCCGGTACCCGTAACACGACGCGACTGACGACGCCCATCCAGCTACCAGGCCACAACATTGCAACGGCCGGCATGTTTGGCACTTACCGCGAACGCTCCTATAACGGCAGCCTGGGACTACAGAACATTATTTATGCCTATGGAGCCGACATTGGCGGCAGCCTAAGTATTCAGGCCCATTCCACTCACAAACAAACAACAGCCGCAATGGGCAGCATGGAATCCTTTGTGACCTCTCTCACAACCTGGACAGGTCTTTAAACTGTCCAGGGGGG
>CAIYSK010000110.1 GCA_903928835.1 uncultured cyanobacterium | reverse complement strand
GCCCTTGTCGGCGTGGGCCTGATCCTGGTGGTGTCCCTGCCGTTTTTGCTGTTCGCCTTCACCACCACCTTGCTGAATCACATCGCCCTCGAACCCAAGGCCTAACAGGGCTGCTTAGGCTCAGCGCCACTGAAAGCTGTCGCCGTGTTCGGATTGTTTCAACAGGCTGATCGGAGCCAGGCCAGCGATGGGCCAAGCCCCACCCTGCATGCCGTGCTCGGCACACCAATCGAAGCCCAACCCCTGGACGGGCAGCAGGAAGCTGTGTTCGGCTGTGGCTGTTTTTGGGGGGCCGAAAAGGGTTTTTGGCGCCTGCCAGGGGTGATCACCACGGCCGTTGGCTATGCCGGCGGCCAACTCGCCAATCCCAGCTACGACCAGGTTTGTTCGGGCCGCACGGGCCACAGCGAAGTTGTTCGCGTGGTGTGGGACCCAGCCCAGATCGACTTCAGCGATCTGCTCAAGCTCTTTTGGGAATGCCATGACCCCACCCAGGGGGATCGGCAGGGCAACGATCGGGGCAGCCAATACCGCTCGGTGATTTACGTGGATAGTGCTTCCCTACTCAGCCTTGCCACCGCAAGCCGCGATGCCTACCAAACCCTCTTGGGTGCCGCGGGTTTTGGCACCATCACCACGGAAATCAAAACCAACCAGCCCCTTCACTTTGCTGAGACCTATCACCAGCAATACCTGGCCAAACCGGGTGCTCGTCCCTACTGCTCGGCCCAGCCCAGTGGCCAAAGGCTCGGCACCTTCGAGGGTTCCAACTACAAGCTCGATCCCCGGGTCTGGGATGCCTACGACTGGTCCATCAGCCACTGCGTCCTGCGGGGTGACAACAGCCCGATTCACCTGGCCTGACGGGAAGGGAACCTGACCATGCTGGTCTTAGCGACCCTGACGGCTCTGGCGATGGGATCACCCTGGTGGGAGGACTACGGCACCAGCGAAACGTTTCTGTGCCCCAACCAAGGAGCGCTCATAATTGAGCGCAATGATGCCCAGGCTTCCGTGCTCAGCGGCCGGATTCGCACCACCCTGTTTCGGGAAAACTCAGATCTGCCTGGACTTCGCTACGGCGATGACCACATGCGGTTGATCATCCGTGGGGATGTGCTCACCGTGGAGCAACTCCCCGATCGCTTCGACTGCATGCGCACTCAGGACGCTTAATGGGCTTAATTCTGGAATGAATCCATTTCTCAAATGAATTCCTTACCCGACCGCACGGTGATTGTGGGGCTTTTGGCCACCTTGGGCATCTGCTTTGCCCTGGTGTTTTGGTTTGTCAGGCTCCATCCATCCAGCAACGGGCAGCTGCAATGGCGCGAGGCCCCCAGCCGGCCGGCCATCCAAAAGCCCGCGCCAATCAGCGGGCAACCTGGGGCTAACGCCCAACTCTTGTGACCCCGTGACGGAACCAGAGCAACGCCAAGGGAAACGCCAACTTCACCCCCTGCCCAAGGGCTTGGTGGAGCTCTACGGCCTGCTAGCTGTGTTGTTTGTGCTCGTGCCGGAATGGATGGCCGGCAGCGCCCTCTTCGGGTTTTCAAGCAACCGAACCGGCTCCGACCTTCCCCCGGCTGCAGCCGCTTGGCGCAAATTGCCCGAACTCAGACTGGCCAACATGACCCTCGCTGAACTGAGGTTGCTGGCCAGACAGCTGCGGGTTATGGGCTATGCAAGCCTCGGCCGCGACCGTCTCACCGCCCGTCTACTCGCCCGGCTGAAACGGCGTAAAGCGCTGTGGTAGCTTCCTTCTGACCGGGGCGTAGCGCAGCTTGGTAGCGCACCACTTTGGGGTAGTGGGGGTCGCAGGTTCAAATCCTGTCGCTCCGATTTATCGGTCGATCTTCAACACCCAATGTTGAACGGTCAATCTTGACAACAAGTCCATGTCGTCTTTCACCGGCTCCCCCAGCCGGTTTTTTTGTGCCTAAGCCGCCTCAACGGGCTGCACGGGGAATGGCAGGGCAAGGGCTTCGCGATCACTCAACCGGCGACTCCAAGCCCCTACCACCGGATCGTTCCAGCGAAAGCCTGCCTCTTTGGCCCGGTGGCGTTCCGCATAGGACAACTTGGCCCGGAACAGTTGACGGGGTTCCTGGGCCGCAGCCAAAAGATCCTCGAGATCAACGCAGCGCTCAAAGACCTGAACCAAATAGATGCAATCCGTCAGGGCTCGATGGGCTGCCCAGACAGGAACGCCGTAGGCCAGGGCCAGATCCCGCACCGAAGGGGTTGGGCGCAGGTGACGCTCGGCTGGCCATTGGATATCGGCCATGGAGCAGATCCAAGGCTTCTCGATGGCGGGCAAGGGCCCAATGCCAAACCACTGGCGATCAAACGCCACGTTGTGGGCAAGCACCGCATCCGCCTGATGCAGCATGGCCTCAAAACAGGTCAGGCCTGCCTGCCAGGGCTGGGGAAGCTGGGTGACCTCAGCCGCAATGCCGTTGACGTGCTGGGCTGGATTGCGGGGGGCGGGGAGCAGGAACGACACCTGGGCCAAGAGCGCGCGGCTGGCCACGTGAAACAGGACCGCCCCCACTTCAATGCACTGGCCATGGCTGGGATCGAGGCCCGTGGTTTCGGTGTCGATGATCAGCAGGACCTCTGGTGCCGCCTTCGCCGGGCTCTGGTGGCGGGGCGCCAAAGCCGGCAATTCAAGCTTGGGCGCTGCAACTGGAGCTGGAGCTGCAACTGGAGCGGCAACGACAGGCGCGGCAGGCGCCATCAAGCCAAGCAGGTCGTTCTGCTGCCAAAGATCGGGCTGTTCTCCCATCGGAGCCCCCAAGCACTGCCCCATGCTCCCAGGTGATGCAAGGGGCAGGTCAAATCTGGTCCACCAAATAAATCCTGGCCACCTGCGCAAACCCGCTGCCTAGGGTGCATGCCAACACTCCTCGATGCATCGAACTGCCGCCATGCCCCTTGCCGTTGGCGATAACGCCCCCCTGATTGCCCTCCGCGATCAAAACGGTACCGAGCGCCGCAGCGACCAATTGAACGGCAAAGCCCTGGTGCTCTTCTTTTATCCCAAGGACGACACCCCGGGCTGCACGATGGAGGCCTGCGCCTTTCGCGACAACTACGTCGAACTGCAATCCCTTGGCGCTGAGGTGTGGGGCGTCAGTGGGGATGATGCAGGCAGCCACCAGCGCTTTGCTTCGCGCCACCAACTGCCCTACCCCCTGCTTGTGGACCAGGCCAATGGGCTGCGCAAGGCCTTTGGGGTACCGAACGTGTTGGGCCTGCTTCCTGGGCGGGTCACCTACGTGATCGATGGCAG
>CAIYSK010000109.1 GCA_903928835.1 uncultured cyanobacterium | reverse complement strand
GCCTGGAGCTGAACTGGTGGGGGAGGCCTGGGCCGTAGGGGCTCTTGATGGGAGAATCACCCCACTATCCCAATGGTTCTGATGTTGCGCCTCGATCGCCTGCCCAGCCAGTTGCAAGCTGCCCTGGCCGAGCACCGCTTGCTCAAGGTGATCGCTGGTCTCACCAACTTCGATGCAGGGTCTGTCGAGCGGATCAGCCGCGCCGCCGGGCTGGGTGGAGCTGATCTGATCGATGTGGCCTGTGATCCCGAGTTGGTGGCCCTGGCCGCTGGGGTTTCCAGCCTGCCGATTTGCGTGAGTGCGGTGGATCCCGAGCTGTTCCCCGCCGCGGTGGCCGCAGGAGCCGCCATGGTGGAAATCGGTAACTACGACGCCTTCTATCCCCTGGGTCGGGTGTTTGATGCCGCTGAAGTGCTGGCCATCACCCGCCGCACCCGCGAGCTCCTGCCCGAGGTGGTGCTGTCGGTCACAGTGCCCCATGTCTTGCCCCTCGACCAGCAGGAACTGCTCGCCATCGACCTGGTGGAGGCCGGCGCCGACCTCATCCAGACCGAAGGGGGTACCAGCGCCAAACCCTTCAGCCCCGGCACCCTGGGGTTGATCGAAAAGGCCGCTCCCACCTTGGCCGCTGCCCACGCGATTAGCCGCGCCCTGACCGATGCATGCCACAGGACCCCCGTGCTCTGTGCCTCCGGTCTGTCTTCCGTGACCGTGCCCATGGCGATTGCGACCGGTGCTGCTGGGGTGGGCGTTGGTTCTGCGGTGAACCGCCTCTCCGATGAGTTGGCGATGGTGGCCGTGGTTCGCGGTCTGCGGGAGGCCCTGGGCAGCGGCGTCCAGTCCGGCTTGAACACCAGCTTGAATACCAACCTCAGCGCCTGAATCCCAGGACGCCGGTTCCTACGGCCGCAGCCCAACCCGGGGCACCGCGAGAATGGCTGCCATGCTCCCTTTTCAGCTCCACGCCCCCTACGAACCCAAGGGAGATCAGCCCACGGCCATCAAGGCGATGGTTGCGGGGGTTGATGGGGGCGAGCGCTACCAAACCCTGCTCGGGGCGACAGGCACGGGTAAAACGTTTTCGATCGCCAATGTGATCGCCCAGACCGGGCGCCCCACCTTGGTACTGGCCCACAACAAAACCCTGGCGGCCCAGCTCTGCAATGAGCTGCGGGAATTTTTCCCGAATAACGCGGTCGAATATTTCATCTCCTATTACGACTACTACCAGCCGGAGGCCTATGTGCCGGTCTCCGATACCTACATCGCCAAAACCGCGTCGATCAACGAAGAGATCGACATGCTCCGTCACTCGGCGACCCGCTCCTTGTTTGAGCGCCGCGATGTGATCGTGGTGGCGTCGATTAGTTGCATCTACGGCCTGGGCATTCCGAGCGAATACCTCAAGGCAGCCGTCAAATTTGAGGTGGGCGACACCCTCAACCTGCGGGCTTCCCTGCGGGAGTTGGTCGACAACCAATACGCCCGCAACGATGTGGAGATTGCCAGGGGCCGCTTCCGGGTGCGGGGCGATGTGCTGGAGATCGGCCCTGCCTATGAAGACCGGCTGGTGCGGATCGAACTGTTTGGCGACGAGGTGGAGGCGATTCGCTATGTGGACCCCACCACCGGCGAGATCCTCCAGAGCCTCGACAGCATCAACATCTACCCGGCCAAGCACTTTGTGACCCCCAAGGATCGCCTGGAGGATGCGATCAAAGCCATCCGCGGGG
>CAIYSK010000108.1 GCA_903928835.1 uncultured cyanobacterium | reverse complement strand
GGGCCCTGCGGCTGATCACCGGAGCCGATGGAACCCCCGTCGTGCGCTGGTCCCAGCACGGTTCAGCGGCAAACGGTTCAACCCCCCAGAGCCCAGCGGCCCGCCGCGCCCTGACGGCCAGGGAAGCCCCGGGCCTGCTGGCCGCCATTGGCGAGGGCTTGGGATGCCCGCTCCAGCCCTTGCCCCTGCGCGATCCCCTCGATCCCAAGCGCCAGGTTTGGGCCGCACCGCTCTGCCACCACGACGAAGCCACCGAAAGCCAACCCCTGGGCTGGGAGGCGGCGGCCTGGCCCCTGGAGGAGCCCCTGCGGGAGCTCATCGGCGCCCCTGGGCCCGCCGGCCTGCGCCTGCCCCTGGCTCACTTCCCCGAGGGGGTGCTGCGGCAGGTGCTCACCCTCGAGGTAGGGCCGGAGGACTGGAGCCTGTTCCTGCCACCCCTGGCCCGCCAACCCCTGGAAAGCCTGCTAGGCGTGATTGCCCAGGTTTCGGCAGCCTGGAGCCAGCCCGAGCTCAGTGGGGTGCTGCCCCTCGATATCGATGGGGCGTGGCAGGTGCTGGGGCTCACCGCCGACCCCGGCGTATTGGAAGTGAACCTGCCGGTGTGCCACAGCTGGGCCGACTACGCCGGCTGGATGCGGGCCTTGGAAGAAGCGGGTGAGGCCGTGGGCCTGCGCTCCTGGAAGCAACAGGGGGAGCGCACCGAAGGCAGCGGCGGCGGCAACCACCTGCTCTGGGGCGGTCCCAGCCTGGAGGAGAACCCCTTCTTCAGCCGGCCGGCCTGGTTGGTGGGGATCCTGCGCTACTGGCAGCACCACCCAAGCCTGGCCTACCTGTTTTCTGGCAACTCCGTAGGGCCCGCCTCCCAGGCGCCCCGGCCCGATGAGGGCAGTGCCGCTTGGCTGGATTTGGAGCTGGCCCATGGCGTACTGGAAAGCTTGCCCGCCGGCGATCAACGCATCGCCATCAGCGAAACCCTGCGCCATCTCCATGCCGACAAGAGCGGCAACACCCACCGCAGTGAGATCAGCCTCGACAAGTTCTGGAATCCGGCCTGGGCAGCCGGCTGCCAGGGACTGATCGAATTTCGGGCCCTGGAAACCTTTCCCCGGCACCAGTGGGCCTCCGCCGTAGCCCTGCTCTGGCGGGCCCTGGCGGTACACCTGCTGGATCCCGCCAACAGGCCCCCTGGCCTCAAGCCCTGGGGTGAGACATTGCACGACCAATGGCTCCTGCCGAGCCAACTGTGGCTCGATTTAGGGCTGGTGCTCGATGAGCTCGAACAAGCTGGCTATCCGCTGGAGCGCTCGATTTTCCAGGCCATCTGGGAGTGGCGTTTCCCACCGCTCCTGAGCTGGAGCGATCCAACCGACCCAACGGCAACCCTGGAGATTCGCCGCGCCCTCGAACCCTGGCCCCTGCTGTGCGATACCCCCGTGGAAGGCGGCAGCACCAGCCGCTTTGTGGATAGCTCCCTACGGCGCTTTGAAGTGATCAGCACCGGGGCCTTCCGCCAGCGCTATGGCCTCGTGCTCAATGGCCGGCCCCTGGTGCTGGGCGCTAACCAACCCGTAGCCGTGCGCTATCGCCAAGAAGCCCTCTATCCCTGCCTCCACCCCTGCATCGCCAACCACATCCCCCTGGATCTCCAGCTGATCGATCGCCACCAGGGCAGGGCCATCGTCCAATGGAGCTTGCCCAACGAAGCCACAGGTTTTGAGCTCCAGGCTGGGGATCCCCCTACTCCGGCAAACGATCCCGCCAGTCCCAACACTCCAGAGCCAAATCCCTGGCGCGGAGCGCGCCCAGGGGCGTGCACCGTGGATTTGCGCCTGGGCTAGCTACCAGCTCACCCCATGGAGCTTGGGCAAGGGCGCGGTCTTGAAGGTGGTGGCAAACAGCCGGGGAATCCGGCGGCTGTTATAGACCCGAAATTCCCGCACTACGCTCGCCCCTGGATCGCGTACGGCCTGGTTGAGCACCACGGAGCCGTCGGGGTCTGACACCGACCGGTGGAAGGTGCCAGGAGGGATGCGCAGGATGTCGCCTCCGGTATCGAGGCGAACTATGTGATACGGGTAATTCCAGCCCAAATTGACCAGATAAAAGGTGCGACCACCCCCAAGGGCCAGCAGGTTGTCTTCCTGGTGGGGGTGCAAATAAAACTGCCACGCGCCGGTCTTCTCCTCATCCGGCGGACTGATTGCTGGGCCTGAGTGGATCACCAGGTCCCGGGCGTTGGATTCCGCAACCGTGATGTCGAAGAAGCGAACGGCGGGGGTATCTCGAAACTTCTCGTAGGGAATCAGCTCAAACATCGGCGAGCGGCCGATGGCGGCCCCAGGGGCGAAAGACGACATGGGAACCGGCGCAAGCAAAACGCCCAAGGAATGACTCCAGTGAACCGAGCTGCCGGATCAAAAAGCGTTGCGAGAGCTACGAAACACCCGGATTCACAGGCCAGTTCAGCAATTGACCTGCGGATTGCGTGCCCCAGCGATACCGCTTTGGGCAAGCACGGCCGCCTCGCTCAAAAGGGAATGGGCATCTCCACATCGGCGGGCTCAGGTGCCACCCCCTCAACCCGCTCCGCCACCATCTGGCCCACCACCACGATCGAGGGAGATGCGAAGGCCTCGGCTTCGGCCCGATCCGCCAGCTCTTCGAGGGCACACACCAGATGGCGCTGGCCTTTCACCGTGCCCTGCTGAATCACCGCCGCCGGCGTCGCCCCAGATAGGCCCCCAGCTACCAACTCTTCGGCGATGCGCCGCAGATTGTGCAAGCCCATGTAGATGACAAGCCCGTCGCTGCTTTGGGCCAGGCCCCGCCAATCCACCCCGGGACGGACCTTGTCGATTTCCTCGTGGCCGGTCACAAAGGTGACGCTGGATCCGGCCTTGCGGTGGGTCACGGGGATGCCCACATAGGCGGGGGCGGCGATGCCGGCCGTCACCCCAGGCACCACCTCCGCCTTCACCCCCATGGCGCGCCAGGTGGGCCGCTTCTTCGCCGCCGCGGCCAAACAAAAAGGGATCACCGCCTTTGAGTCGCACGATGCACTGGTGGCGCCTGGCGAGCTCCACCAACACCGCATTGGTGCTGGGCTGGGGCACCGAATGGTGGCCCCGGCGCTTACCCACGAAATGGAGTTCACAGCCCTCTGCCACCAGATCCAGCAGCTGCTGGGGCACGAGGGAGTCGTAGACGAGGGCATCGCACTGCTGCAGCAGCCGATGGGCCTTGAGGGTGAGCAGGTCGGGATCACCGGGACCCGCCCCCACCAAATACACCTTGCCGGAAGGGTTGGCGATCACGGCGTCACCGCCTGTCATGGCAAGGCCTCCAACTGCTCCAGCAACACCGCGGCAAAGGGCTTCCTCTCAATCAAGGGCGGTCCAACCAAGGAGCCCAAGCTGTCGGTCAAGCGATTAGCAGCAAGGGCCAAAGGCAGCACAGGGCCGCGGTTGGCCAGGTTGAGCGCCGTCAGAGCCGTCGTGCCAGGGGCATCACTGTATGGAGCGGGCACCAAGCGGCTGCCGGTCTTAATCGCCAAAAAGTCCAAATAACGCTGGGCCAAAGCACCGTGAACCGGGTGGTGCAAAAGAAGGGGATCGCCCCCCCCTGCCAGCTCTGCCGCCAGAACCCTTTGCCAAGACGGCCAGGCCCCCACAAAAGGAACCCGCCGGACGGGCCCCCAGCTGCGCCAATGGGCTGCGATGGCAGGCAAGTCGACCCGCACGTGGCCACCGGGCAGCAGCATTAAGGGCACCAAGGTGCGCAAACCTCGTCCCAGGCTGTCCGGTGCTGGGAGGCACGCTGCGGTGAGGGCTTGAAGCACCACGGGCGCCTGCCGGCGAACCTGCAGGTCATCCGCCAGCTCCCGCAAGGCCCTAGGCACCACCCCACCGGCGCGGCCATGCACCACCAAAACCAGAGGGGTTGCCATGGGGCGTTCAACTGCCAGGGTTGCACCGCGAAACCGTTCCCCCATGCTGCCGCCCCACGATCTCCAGCAGCCAATCGGCCAGCGCCGCCACCAAAGGGCTGAAGAGCTGGGTGCAGGGTTTTGCCGCTTTCGGGAGCTGCTTGGCAAGCTCGGCAGTGGGGAGCGCACCAGCACGGGTCTGACCCAAGCTGAGGCCCGCGAGGCGATCGAGCGCATCCTGGCTGGCCAGGCCAGTCCTGCCCAGGCGGGGGCTTTCCTGATTGCCCATCGCCTGCGACGGCCCCGGCCTGAGGAAATGGCTGGGATGCTCGTGGCCTATCACCAGATGGGACCCACGCTGCCCGCAGTCGAGCGCAGCGTGGTGAGCTTTGGCGTGCCCTTCGATGGACGCTGCCGCGAAGCACCGCTCCTCCCCCTCACCGCCCTTGTTTTGGTCAGCGCTGGTGTGGGGGTGGTGCTGCAGGGCGGGGCCCCCATGCCCGTGAAATACGGCGCCACCAACGCAGAGCTCTTGGCGGCGCTCGATCTCCCAATCGCCCAACTCGATTGGCCCGCCATGGTCCGCCACTTCCAATCCAAAGGCCTGGCGCTGCTGCACCAACCGCACCATTTCCCAGCCGCCGAACAGCTGGTGCCGATCCGTGAGCAGATCGGCAAACGCCCGCCCATTGCGACCTTGGAATTGTTGTGGAGTTGCTACCGCTCGCCAGCCCTCCAGGTGAGCGGCTTTGTGCATGCCCCCACCGAAGAACTGGCAGGAGCCACATGGAAATTGCTTGGCCAAGACGAAGGCCTGACGGTCAAAGGCTTGGAAGGGGGCGTCGACCTGCCGACAAGCCGGGTGGCCGTAGCCGGCCATTGGCGGCGGGGCTCCGCCCTGCCCGAGCGCCTGTTGCTGCACGCCCGGGATTACGACCTGCGCGCCCCTGAGAGCGAGCTGGGCACCCTGGCCCAATGGCGCGAACAAGCCCTGGCAGCGCTGCGATGCGAAGGGCCCTTGGCCAAAGGCCTGATCTGGAACGCCGGCTTTTACCTCTGGCGCCAGGGGACCAGCCCGACCTTGGACGCTGGTCTGGCCAAGGCTGAAGGGCTCTTACAAGATGGCCGTTGTGAAGCCCTGCGGCGGGCGATGGCTGGCACCAGCCCATAACGTGAGAAAACTCGAAAACTAAAGATGTCCATCCTCACCAGCGTCCCGGGCAGGCTCGGATCGCCTGCCCTCTTGGCGCTTGTTCTCGCCAGCGCCCTCGGCACCCCCCAAGCCCAAGCTGGCCCCCTAGTCCGCCGCTATCAGGAACGCCAGGCCTGCCAACAGTTCGCGGGCAAGCTGCAGGCCGTCAGCGGCAATCCAAGCCAAGCCCAGTACGTGTACCAACAGGGTGTGCTGAAGCTGGTGGAGACGTTTGGTGAAAACCCCTGCACCGATATCCCGGCACCCACGGCCGCTGCCCCTGGGGTTGCTCCAGTGGCAACTCCAGGGGCAACTCCAGGGGCAACTCCGGGGGCAGCCCCGGCAGCAACCCCAAAAGCTGTTGTCCCAGCCACCGCTCCCGTGACCGCTGCCCCAACCAACCCCCAACAGCAACAGGCCTGCCAGCAATTTGCGGCCAAGCTCCAGGGCGCCAGCGGCAATCCCAGCCAAGCCCAGCAGATCTATGCCATGGGCACCCAGAAACTCACCGGCATGTTTGGCCCCAACCCCTGCCCCCAGGTGAGCGCCCCTTGAGCTCCTCGCGCCCCTCCACCTACCTTTGCGCCTTTCTCACCCTGCTCAATGACCGGCTCGGGGAGAGCATCGTCTTCCCGCTGCTGCCCTTTCTGCTGGCGAGCTTCACCAGCAACGGCCGCACCCTGGGGCTTCTGGCCGGCAGCTACGCCATCGCCCAATTTGCCTTCACCCCGCTGATTGGCGCCCTCAGTGATCGCTATGGCCGCAAGCCGGTGATCTCCTGGTGCGTGGCTGGATCATTGCTGGGCCTGAGCCTGTTTGCGATCACCGTGGCGATCGACTGGGAAGCGATCCCCTGGGCCGCTGGCAGCACCGTTCCCCTGGGGCTGCTGTTTACGGCGCGGTTAATCGATGGCATGAGCGGTGGCACCGCCGCCACCGCAGGAGCCGTATTGGCCGACATCTCACCACCGGAAAAGCGGGCCAAAGCCTTTGGCCTGATTGGCGTGGCCTTTGGCCTGGGCTTCATCTTGGGACCAGCCCTAGGCGGCCTGCTCGGCAGCATCAATGTGACCCTGCCCCTGGTCGTGGCGGCGGTCATCGCCGCCATCAACCTGGTGCTCGTTCTGTTTGTGTTGCCCGAAACCCATCCGATCGAGGCCCGCATCAGCCTGCCCCGCAAGCGGGAACTCCAGCCCTTAAGCCAACTCGCCAAGGTGTTCTCCAACCCCCAGGTGCGGCGGCTCTGCCTGGCGTTTTTCCTCTTCTTTATGGCCTTCAACGGCTTTACCGCCGTGCTGGTGCTCTATTTCAAACAGGTGTTCGACTGGGGACCAGGCCTGGCAGCCAGTGCCTTTTTGGTGGTGGGGGTGGTGGCCACCGTGGTGCAGGGCGCCCTGATTGGCCCCCTGGTCAAACGCTTTGGGGAATGGCGGCTCACCCTGGCGGGCCTCGGCTTTGTGATCACCGGTTGCCTTCTGGTCACCCTCGCCACCAAAGCCAACGCCCAAACCGTGGTGTTCGTGGCCGTGGCAATCCTGGCCCTCGGCACCGGCTTGGTAACCCCCTGCCTGCGCAGCCTCGTCTCCCGGCGCCTCGATGACAGCGGCCAAGGGGCAGCCCTTGGCAGCCTGCAGGGCTTGCAAAGCGCCGGCAGCTTCATCGGCCCGCCCGTGGCGGGCCTCGCCTACGACACCATCGGCAGCAGCAGCCCCTTTTGGCTCGGCATCAGCCTGCTCGCAG
>CAIYSK010000107.1 GCA_903928835.1 uncultured cyanobacterium | reverse complement strand
CCTGCAGGGCCAGACGCACCACCTTGGCGGCATCCAGAATCCCTGCAGCCAGAAGGTCTTCGTAGGTCCCGGTCATGGCGTTGTAACCCTTGCCTTGGCGTTTGATTTCGGCAACCACCACCGCAGCGTCGGCGCCGGCATTGGCGGCGATTTGGCGCACGGGCGCGGCAAGTGAGCGCTGCACGATCTGTACCCCAGTGCGCTCGTCGCCTGTGCAGCTGGTGGCCAGGCCATCGAGGTCATCGGCCAGTTGCAGAAGGGTGGTGCCGCCGCCCGCGATGATTCCTTCCTCCACCGCGGCGCGGGTGGCATTGAGGGCATCCTCAATCCGTAGTTTGCGGTTTTTGAGCTCGGTTTCGGTGGGGGCTCCCACCTTGATCACGGCGACGCCGCCGGCCAATTTGGCGATCCGCTCCATCAGCTTCTCGCGGTCGTAATCCGAGTCGGTGTTGTCGAGTTCCCGGCGGATGGCAGCCACCCGATCAGCCACGGCGATCTGGTGGTCACCGCTGGCCACGATGGTGGTGCTGTCTTTTGTGATGGTGATGCGCCGGGCGCTGCCAAGGTCGTCCAGTCCCACCTTGTCGAGGGTCATGGCCTGGTCTTCGCTTACCAAGGTGGCGCCGGTGAGAATGGCGATGTCGGCGAGCATGGCCTTGCGGCGATCGCCAAAGCCAGGTGCCCGCACTGCGGCCACCTGGAGCACCCCCCGGTTCTTGTTGACCACCAAGGTGGCCAGGGCTTCACCCTCCACTTCTTCGGAAAGGATCAGTAGGGGCCTGCCGGTTTTGGAGACGGCTTCCAGCACGGGCACCAGATCCGCGATCGCACTGATCTTGCGGTCGGTAATCAGCAGCAGGGCATTGTCAAAAGCGCACTCGCGACGCTCCTGGTCCGTCACGAAATAGGGGGAGCTGTAGCCGCGATCAAAGGCCATGCCTTCGGTGATTTCGAGCTCCGTAGCGAGGGACGTGGACTCTTCCACGGTGATCACGCCGTCGGCGCTCACCTTGGCCATGGCCTCGGCGATCATCCGGCCGATTTCCTCGTCGTTGCCGGAGCTCACCGTGGCCACCTGGCGGATGGCATCGCCGGCCACCGCCTGGGAACGCTCGGCAATTCCTGCCACGACCTGGGCAAGGGCCTTCTCCATGCCGCGTTTGAGGCCCACGGGGTTGGCGCCGGCGGCAATGTTTTTGAGGCCTTCATGGACCAGGGCCTGGGCGAGCACGGTGGCGGTGGTGGTGCCATCGCCAGCTTTGTCTTTGGTTTTGCTTGCCACCTGCTGGATCAGCTTGGCGCCAATGTTTTCGAACGGATCCTCCAGTTCGATCTCCTTAGCAATGGTCACGCCATCGTTGACGATGTCCGGGGCCCCAAACTTCTTCTCGAGCACCACGTTGCGTCCCTTGGGCCCGATGGTGACCTTGACCGCATCCGCCAGGGCGTTGACGCCGCGTTCAAGGGATGCGCGGGAGGCATCCGAGAAGCTGATCAACTTGGCCATGGCGAGGGGGGAGAGGGAATCTGTTGAGCCACAGATTCCCACAACCACCCTGGCCCCAGCAGCCCTCGGCCGGTGGGGATTGCCGAATCACCCCAGGGTTGGGGGCGGCATCTTTGGCCTGGGCTCGATAGGGTCGGGCCATGGATGACCTGCTCCCATCAGCCCTCGAAACCGCCCTCGAAACGGCGCTTGAAACCGCCTTGGAGAGCGCTGATGATGTGGTTAATCTCGCGCCTGTATCTGGATCGAACGCCATGGTGTTCGTTCTGATCACCGCCCTGGGGGTGGCGATGGCGCTTGTCTATCTGCCGTTGCGCCTGTTCCTAACCATCACAGCCCGAAGCCGCCGCTTGAAGCTCCTGCTGCGGATTCGGCGCCTGCGCGAAGAACTAGGACAACCCGCCCCTAACGCATAACTAGTTGCTCAACGCATAACCATGCCGCCATCGATTTGGAGCACCTGGCCGGTCATGTAGCTGCTGGCGACGTCGGCGGCGAGGAACAGCACGGCGCTCGCTACTTCTTCGGGTTGGCCCATGCGGCCTAGGGGGATCGCACCGAGGATCGGCTCGACGTCGAGATTCTTGGTCATGTCAGTCGCGATAAAGCCTGGAGCTACCGCATTCACCGTCACTCCCCGTCCGGCAAATTCAGCCGCGCAGCTGCGGGTGAAGCCAATCACCCCGGCTTTGGCGGCGCTGTAGTTGGACTGCCCAGGGTTCCCCATGAGCGCCACCACGGAGGTGATGTTGATGATGCGACCCGAGCGGGCTTTCAGCATCGAGCGGCTTACCGCTCGGGTGCACAGGAACACCCCTGTGAGGTTGAGGTCGATCACGCTCTTCCAGTCGGAGGTCTTCATCCGCATCAGAAGGCCGTCCTTGGTAATGCCGGCGTTGTTGACCAGGACATCCAGGCGCCCGGACTTTTCCAGCACGGTTTTCACCATGAGCTCCACCTGCTCCTCGTCGGCCACATTGGCTTGATAGCTCCAGGCCTTGCCACCACAGGCATGGATCTCAGCCACCACGGCCTCGGCGGCATCCGGCGAATTGGCATAGTTCACCACCACCTCGGCCCCCTGCGCCGCCAGGGTGAGGGCAATGGAACGACCAATCCCCCGGCTCGCTCCGGTTACCAGGGTGACTTGTCCTGCGAGTGCTTGGCCAGCGAGTGCTTGGGAGGAGGCCATCGGGGCAAAGATTGGGTGAAGTGATCGTATGGCGCCCGGCTCTTAGCCAAAGCCAAGGGCAGCCAGCACCAAATCCATGCTGATCGTGGCGAGCTCAAGTGCCGTGCCCAGGCTTTGCACACCCTGGCGAGGGGGCAGGGTGTCCGCCGGCCGGCCTAGGGCCACCAGGGGCAGACCCAAGAGCAGGGCCCACTCGATGGTTTCTGGATCACTGGCCACCACCACATCGGCACTCGCCACCTGGGCGGCCCGCTTGGCGGCACCTGCAACGGTTGGGGCCGAATCAACGGGGGCGGCGTTGACGACCCGAAGGGTGGGCAGTTTGCTGACAATGCGCTCGGGGAGGTGCTGCCACTGGGCTTGGGGCCAGTCGTTTGCGGTTCCCCAGGGAGCGAGCAGCAGCGCCGGACCCTCCCCTGGCGGCAAGGCGGCAGCTGCGGCATCCAGCTCAGCTTTGGCCAGGGGTAAACGGAAGACCTCGGCGTTCAGGTGCACCCCCACCGGTTTGAGATCGGCCTCCCAGGCCTGGTTGGGCCACAGATTGACGCTGGATTGGATCTTTTCCGTGGCGGAAAAGCCCGAGGCGGCAATGCGGGTGGGGATATGGCTCATCGAGAGCATCAGGTCCACCTGGCGGCCGCTGGCGCGGTTGAGGCAGAGCTGGAAATCCGGTTCCCGAACCGACCCGAGCAAATTGGCCCAGTCGGCCATGGTGGCGTCGTCGAAGGCAAAGGGAATCACCTTCTCCACGGCTGGATGGAGCTGCCAGAGGGCGGCGGTTGCCGTGGGGCAGACCACCTGCACGTGGGCCTTGAGTTGGCTGGCCACCGCATCGACAGCGGCAAAGGCTTGCAATTGCTGGCTGCTGCCACCGGGAATCAGAAACAGGGCCCGCATTGCGGTGGCATCGGCACGGTGGCCTGATTGTATGGAGCCCAGTCGGTTTGGCCCGCTGCCGGGAGTCTCTTGTGCATTTGCTGATCGCCGCCGCAGGAAGTGGCCGCCGGATGGGAGCCACTGGCAACAAGTTGTTGTTGCCAGTGGCAGGGCGGGCTGTTCTCGCCTGGACCCTGGATGCCGCCCTGGCCTCCCCCGCAATCACCTGGATCGGCTTGGTGGGCCAGCCGGTGGATGAACAGGCGATTCAGGCCATCGTGGTCGCCGCCAATCCCCGGGTTCCGGTGGCGTGGATCGTGGGTGGCGAGACCCGTCAGGAATCGGTCAGCCGCGGCTTGGCTGGGCTACCCGCTGATGCCGAGGGGGTGCTGATCCATGACGGCGCCCGCTGTTTGGTGGACCCCGATCTGTTGGAGCGCTGTGTGTTGGCGGTGCAGCAGGGCCTGGCGGTGATTGCTGCGACCCCCGTGACCGACACGATCAAGCAGGTGGATGGCGGCGGATGCATTACCGCTACACCGGATCGCAGCCGGCTATGGGCTGCCCAAACCCCCCAAGGGTTTCCGGTGCAGCAGCTGCGGGATGCCCATGCCACGGCCACAGCCGAGGGCTGGAGTGTCACCGACGATGCGGCGTTGTTTGAGCGCCTGGGCCTGGCGGTGCAGGTGTTGGAGGCTCCCGCCTCCAACATCAAGCTCACCACCCCCTTTGATTTGACGATTGCCGAGGCGGTGTTGGCGGATCGCGGTTAGGGCCTTGATCCCACCACCCGTTAGGGAAGCAGCGCGAGGCCGCCGCCTGTGCCATCCAGCTGGGCGCGCACGCCTAAGGGCAGGGCGGCATTGCAGTCGCCGTGGCCGATCGGCAGGCCCGCCACCACGGGGATCCCAAGGTCGGCGGTGCGTTCGCGCAGCACCTCCTCCAGGCTGAAACTTGGGCGCTCTGGGGTGGTGGGGTCCTCGCAGCCGCTGAAGCTGCCCAGACCAATGCCCCCCAGCCGCTGCAGGGCGCCGCCCAGCCGCCAGTGGGTGAGCATCCGCTCGATGCGATAGGGGGCTTCGCCCACGTCTTCGAGGATCAGGATGGCACCTTCGAGATCGGGCAAATGGGGGGTGCCCAGCAAGTGGGTGGCCACCGTGAGATTGGCGACCAAAAGGGGGCCTTCGGCAAGCCCTGGACACCAGCCCTCCCCGGCCAGATCGGCCAGGGGCTCCCCAAACAGCAGGGAGCGCAAGCGTTGCTGGCTCCAGGCCGGTTCTGCCGCCAGGCTGGTGAGCAGGGGGCCATGGATGGCTCCCCCATGGCCTTGGGCCACCTGGGCCCAGAGCAAGGAGGTGACATCGGAGAAGCCCAGGAGCCAGGTGGGTCCCATCGCCAGGGGCCGCTCCAGCAGGCGGGCGGAACCCCACCCCCCCCGCATGCAGGCCAGCAGGGAAAAGGCTGGGTTCTTGCCCGGTCGCTCGGTTCGGAGATCGGCGGAACGCTCGTGATCGTTTCCCGCCAGGTAACCCCAGCTCCGCAGGGGCTTGCGTTCCACCACGAGACCCCAGCTCTCCAAGATCGCAATGCCGGCATCGAGGCGGGCCCGGGCTTCTTCTCCTTCCAGGCAGGAGCTGGCGGCCACCACGGCCACGGGATCTCCAGGAACCAGAGGTTTGGGCAGGCGGATCGGCGCAGCCATCACACCCTCCCCACCACCAGGGCCAGTAGCAGCAGGCTGCCTAGGAGCACCTGGCGGCTGAAATGGCGGCCAAACAGGCAGCGGGGCAGATCCTTCTGCCTGAGCTCTTGCGCTTCCCGTTGCATCCCAGCGGCGGCAACCAGCCACAGGGGCCAGAACGGCCAGCCCACACCCGCTTGGCCTGCCGCCCCTGCTAGGGCCAGGGCCGTCAAGCCATAGCAAACGGTCACCGTGAGCGGGGCCCGATCCCCCAGGCTTAGGGCACTGCTACGGACCCCGAGTCCCCGGTCGTCATCGCGGTCGGCCATGGCGTAAACCGTGTCAAATCCGAAGGTCCAGAGCACGGCGGCCAGCCAGGTGAGCGCCAGGGGCCAGCCGCCAGAGATGTTGCCGGTGGCTGCGGCCCAAGGGATGAGCACAGCAAAGCCCCAGCACAGGGCCAGCACCAGCTGGGGGTAATCAAACCAGCGCTTGGCACTGGGATAGAGCAGCACCGGCGGCAGGGTCGCGATGGCGAGCCCCAGGCAGCTGAGGCGATGGGCCGCGGGCAGGGCGAGCACCACTGCCAGGGCCGCGGCCAAGGCCCCCACCAGCAACAGCAAAGCTTCATGGCTGCCCACCCGGCCATCGGCCATCGGCCTGGTTTTGGTGCGCTCCACCAAGGGATCGATGCGCCGATCCCAGAGGTCGTTAGCGATGCAGCCGGCCCCGCTCACGGCGAGGCCCCCCAGCACGATCAACAGCACCAGGTGTGGG
>CAIYSK010000106.1 GCA_903928835.1 uncultured cyanobacterium | reverse complement strand
CGGCCCTGCTGGAGGAGCACTTCCCCGAACTGGTGGATACCAGCTTCACCGCGAAGATGGAGAACAGCCTCGACGACATCTCCACTGGCAAGGAAGAGTGGCTGCCCTACCTCACCCAGTTCTTCAAGGGTGACCAGGGTCTGGAGACCCTGGTCCAGCAGCGGGAAGGCGACATTGATCCGGGGGTGTCGCGCACGGTGGTCCTGGAGGGGCTGCCCTGTGTGGTGCGCATCGGCCGGTTTGGGGCCTATCTGGAAACCAAGCGGGTGGCGGAGGATGGCACCGAAGAACTGCTCAAGGCCACCCTCCCCCAGGAGATCACCCCTGCCGACCTCGACGCCGAGAAGGCTGAGCTGATCCTCAAGCAAAAGGCCGATGGCCCTGAATCGATCGGCGAAGACCCGGAAACTGGCGAGCAGATCTATCTCCTGTTTGGCCAGTACGGCCCCTACCTCCAGCGGGGGCAGGTGAGTGATGAGATCCCCAAACCGAAGCGCACCTCCTTGCCTAAGGGGGTCAGCCCGGAATCCCTCACCCTGGACGATGCCCTCGGCCTGCTGCGGTTGCCCCGCCATTTGGGTGAGCATCCCGATGGCGGCAAGGTGCAGGCCGGTCTTGGCCGCTTTGGGCCCTATGTGGTGCACGACAAGGGCAAGGGGGAAAAGGATTACCGTTCGATCAAGGCGGAAGACGAGGTGCTCTCGATTGGCTTAAGCCGGGCCGTCGAGCTGCTGGCCACCCCCAAAAAAGGTCGGGGCGGCCGGACGGCTCTGAAGGATCTCGGCACGCCCGAGGGCGGCGATGAGGCCGTGCAGTTGTTCGACGGCCCCTATGGCCTCTATGTGAAGCAGGGCAAGGTGAATGCCTCCCTGCCAGAAGGCAGTACCGCCGACACCATCACCCTGGAGCAGGCGGTGGAACTGCTGGCAGCGAAGGCCGCCACTGGCAAGGGAACCAAGGGGCGCAAGGCCTCGGGCAGCGCAGCCAAGAAAACCACTGCCAAGGCCGCGACCAAGCCAGCTGCGACTAAGGCAGCCACCACCAAGGCAGCCGCTAAGCCCGCGGCTAAAAAACCACCAGCCACCACCAAAACGGGCCGCCTGCGGGCCAGCGCCGTGCGGGTGATCAAGGCCGCGGATCGCTGATGGCGCGCCGAACCCTGGTGGGCCTTGCTGGGGTTCTGCTGCTGGGCGGTTGCAGTGGCACGCCCTTTGGCGACCAACTCTCCCGCAGTTTCTCCAGCCCGCCTGGGGCTGGTGCCCCCGCCGGGCGAGCAACGGCCACCAAGCCCGATCCGGCCCTGGGCCCCGATGCAGCCAAAACGACTGATTTAGCGAAAACGGCTGACCTAGCTAAAACCAGCGATCCGGCGAAACTCGCCAAGGTGGCGGCTTCCACGGCCAAGGCTCCGGAAGCCAAACCCTTGCCGGCTCCGGTCACCCTGGCTCCGGCGCCCTACCGGGTGACGATCAAATTGCCCGCGGCGGATCCTTCCGCCCCCGCCGAGGTCGTGACCAAGGCCCTGCGCGCCGCTGGTGTGTCCTTTGAAGTGGAAACGATTGAGCGGGTGCGCAATGGCAGCCAGGGCCAGGGCGCTAATCCCAGCGTCACCCCGGCCCCCCAGCCGCGCTGATGACCCGCCATCCCCTAAGCCACCGCCAGGCCAGGCAGCTGATGGATACGGCGTACCTCGCTGCTGCCACAGCCTTGCTGTGGATCGCCCTTTATTACCTGCCCGTGGGCAGTCCGTTGTTTCGGCTGGCCCTGCCCCTGCCCCTCGCCCTGCTCCAGTTGCGCCACGGCTGGCGCTGCGCGGTGGAGGGGGTGGTGGTGACGGCCCTGCTCCTGCTGGCGCTGATGGGCCCGATCCGGGGCCTGCTGGTGCTGTTCCCCTATGGCGCCCTTGCCCTCTGGATGGGGTGGTGTTGGAGGCGGGGCGCCAGCTGGTGGTGGAGCTGGGGGCTGGGCAGCCTGATTGGCGCGGTGGGTTTCCTGGTGCGGGTGGCGGTGCTGTCGGTGCTGGTGGGCCAAAACCTCTGGGTGGTGATCACCAGTGCGGCGGCGGGCTTGATGGAGAAACTGGCCTCCTTGATCGGCCATAGCGGGGCCGTGGATTTGGCCCAGGTTCAGCTGCTGGCCTTGGTTTTGGTGCTGTTCCAAAACGTTGTTGTGGTGCTGGCCATGCACGCCGTGGCCTATTGGATTTTCCCCAGGCTGAAGTCGCCGATTCCCGAACCTCCCGAGTTGCTGCGGGTGGTGGTGGCGATGGATCCGCTCTAGCGATCCATGCAGGCTCCAGGCTCCCCTCCCTGGCCGACGAGCCGCATCCTGCTGCTGCTCGCTGCCACCGAAACGGCGTCGGTGGAGGGCATCTCTGCAGCTGGCGCTAGCCCCCTATCCCGCCGTCAAACCGCCGCTGCCGATGCGGAGCTCCTGCTTTTGGGCCCCTTGGCTCAGCGGGCCCATGGCCTGCCGCCCCTGCCGGCGGGGGTGACTCCGGCCTTGATCAGCCATGTTGTGCTAAGGGATTTGGGCCTGTTGGCCCACACCCAGGTGGTGGATCTGGGTTGCCCGGTGGCGCCGGCCATCCCCCACCTGCGCCTGCCTGCCCTGGAGGGCAGCGCTCCAGCACGCTGCTTGAGCAGTGGGATCGCCATGGACCTAGGGCGGGTGCAGGCGCTGCTGGCCCGGGGCCTGCGCTGGGGAGAACGGTTGGGAAGGCCTGCTGGTGCTGGAGGCTTGTCGCCGAGTCCGTTGGTGGTGGCGGAATGCGTGCCGGGCGGCACCACCACGGCCCTGGCTGTTCTCGAAGGCTTGGGCGTTAGGGCCCAGGGCTTGGTGAGCGGCAGCCTGCGCCATCCTGCCCATGGGCTGAAGGCGGCCCTGGTTGACCAGGGGCTTGCCAGGGTGAACCCAAAGCGGGGGCAGAGCACGAATCCAGCCTGGGATCCCTTGGCTGTGGTTGCTGCGGTGGGGGACCCGATGCAGCCCCTGGCGGCGGGCTTGGTGCTCGGGGCTGCGGCCCAGGGGGTACCGGTGCTCTTGGCCGGGGGAAGTCAGATGGCGGCGGTGTTGGCGTTGGCCCTGGCGATCGCCCCTGCCCAGGGGCGGCCGGCGCTGTTGGACCTGGTGCAGGTGGCAACCACCGCTTGGGTGGCCCAAGACAGGGGCAGCAATCTTGCCCTGCTGCTGGAGCGGATTGCCGGGCGCTGGGGGCTCGAGCAGCCCCTTGTGCCCCAGGTGGCCGGCCTGCGCTTTTCCGATTGCCGCAGTCAGGCCCTGCGGGATTACGAACGGGGTTACGTGAAGGAGGGTGTGGGGGCGGGCGGATTGGCGCTGCTTTGGGAGCGCTGCGGCCACTCCCCCCAGGCGCTGGCTTCCGCCTGCGACGCCCTGTGTTCGCAGTGGCTCGGAGCCTAGGGTCGGGCCCATGGGTTTTGGTGAAGCGCTCTCCCGCCGTCAGTTGCTGCGGCTTGGCCTGATCTCCGGGGCCGCGGTGGCGGCGCCTGGGCTTCTGGCAGGTTGTAATCGGGATAAGAACCAGCTCTTGGCGGCGGTGGAGGGCCAGTTCCCCCAGGCCTGGAGCCAGCAACTGCCAGCGGGCTGGCAGGCCAGCTGGTTGGGCGATCCCGAGGCCGTCGCCCGCAGCAAGGCGGCGCTCTGGGCCCTCTCCGATGGCTGGGCTTCTGCCCTGCCCCGCCAGCACCTCCAGCCGATTGGTGTGGAAGCTGAGCTGCGACGACTGGCGCCCTGGGCCGGGCCGGTGAGCCGGTTATTTGCGCCCGAGGGTTCGCCGGCCTTGGCGTTTCCCTGGGCCTTTTCGCCCTGGGTTTTGGTGTTGCGCAACCGTCCCGACCTGGCCCAGCGGCGGGCGGAGGGATGGGAGCTTCTGCTGGATCCCAGCCTCAAGGGCCAGCTGGTGCTGCCCTCGAGCCCGCGGGTGGCGATGGCCCTGCTGGGCAATGGCCTCGAGCCCCTGATGGCCCTGCGGCGCCAGGCCCTTGCCTACGACGAACGGGATGGTTTAAACCTTTTGCTCAGTGGTGAAGCCCAGGCCCTGGTCACCCCGTTGCAGCGGGTCATCCCCCTGTTGCGAAGGGATCAGCGCCTCCAGGTGGTGCTTCCCGCCACTGGAGCACCGCTTACCTGGCAACTGTTGTTGCAGCCAGCGCCTGGGGTGAGCGGATCAGTCGCTGGATCCTCAGCCGGATCAGGGGCACCCCTACCGGCGGCCTGGATCCAGAAGCTCTGGGACCGATCCCTGCTGGAAGGCCTGCTGCTCAAAGGCTGGGTGCCGCCCCTGCCGCGCGCGGTGATCGAGCCAGTGCTGCGGGGCTTCCCCGAGCCTGTGGCCCAGTTGCTGCTGCCCAGCGATGGGGTGCTCGAGCGCTGCTGGAGCTTGCCCCCATTCGCCCCCGAGGCGCGGCTGGCGCTGCAAACCCTTTGGGATGCCGCAGCTCCCTAGCCAGCCCCAGCCCTAGCCCCAGAGCCGGCGCCTGGGGGCGGCGGCCAGCCTGCGGTGGGTGTCGGCTAAGAGATCTGGAATCGCCAGCCCATGGGGGCAGCGGGGTAGGCAGGCGCCGCAGCGCTGGCAGGCGTCGGCATTGAGGCTTTCCCACCAGTGGCCTGCCCGGCCAATCAGGTTGTAGCGCTCGCCAGCAAAGGCCTCCATGCCATGGCCCACGGCCAGGTTTCGCAGCCGCAGCAGCTCGGGAATTGGCACCTCCGCAGGGCAGGGCAGGCAGGCGCGGCACTGGCCGCAGCGCCCGTTGCCCAGCCGTCCTGCTCCAGCTGCCGCCAGGCTTTCAACTGCGGCAGCCACCGTGGCGCCCATCGCTTCGGGGTTGGCTGGGTTGGACTGGCTGGGCTCGCTGGTGGGGGGCGCCAGCCGCCGGGCCCAGGCCAAATCGCCCGGCTGGGCTGCCCCCAGGGTGAGGGTGGAGATGCCCGCATCCAGCAGGAAGCGGTAGGCCAGTTCCAGGGGCTCAAAGGGCTGGCAGTCGGCGATCAGCTCCGCCGGTGGGTCGTAGAGCCGGCCGCCTTTGTCGGCTGGCGAGATGGCCATCACGCCGATGCCATCGGCCAGGGCCTGGCGGGCGATGGCCAATCGGGTTTGATCAAACAGATGGATGTGGAGGCTGCAGAACTGAAAGATGCCACTGTCCAGGGCGGCCTCGATCAGCCCTGGGCTGCCGTGGCTCGAGAAGCCCACTTGGCCCACCAGGCCTTCGGCTTGGGCCCACTGCAGCAGGTCGGCACCTGGGCCCTGAACGGCCCAGGCAAGGTGCTCTTCCAGGTTGAGGCCATGGATGGCTAGGGAGGTGAGCTGCTGGACGCCAAGCCGCTCCAGGATTGCGCCCAGGGCCCGTTGCCCGCTGGCCAGATCGCCGCCGGGCAGGAGCTTGCTGGTGATCAGCCAGCCCCCCGCTGGGGCGGCGCCCTCCTCGTGGAGCTGGCTGAGGGCGGCTGATAGGAAGCTTTCGGCGGGGCCGTAGGCCGGGGCCGTTTCCAGGTGGTTGATGCCTGCTCCAAGGGCTGCGCGCAGCACGGCCTCCATTTGGGCTGGGCTGTTGATAGCCCGCATGGTGCCCAAAGTGAAAAGCGACACCGCCGGCCCGCGGCCAAACGGTCGCCTGGGCCAGACGACCGTTGGACTGACCGGATCAGTGGTCGCCAGGGCTGGCTTCGCCATGGTCAGGGGCTCTATCGGCCTCGGGCTTGGCCTTGGTCAGGTGGCGCACCAAATCCGCGGGGCTGGTTTGATCGAGAAATCGCCGGAAGTTGGCCTGCTCGTCGGCATCGGCTTCGGCATCCACTGGAATGGAGGCATCGGCTACCACCTCTTCGAGCATCCAAATTGGACTGCCCGTGCGCAGGGCAAGGGCGATGCCATCACTGGGGCGGGCATCGAGTTCGATGCTTGGGGTGTTGGGTTGCCCGGGGACGGTTTCGTCCTTTGGTCCTGAGGGGCTCAGCTTCAGCACGGCCTGGAACGTGCTCGATTCGATCGCATGGATGATCACGCGATCCAACTGAAGGCCTCCGGCCTTCAGCAATGCCACCATCAAGTCATGGCTCAGGGGCCGCGGCGGGGGGTCGGCATTGAGTCCCGCCAGGATGTTTTGGGCCTGGGCCTGGTCGATCCAGATCGGCACCTGGCGCCGGCCGGATGGGTCGCGCAGCAACACAATGGGGCTGCGACTGGCCGCATCGAGGGCAATACCGGCAACTTGCATTTCGACCATGGCCGGGCGCTGCCCTTTGCCCGATTATGACCATCTCGCAGGGGAAGCGGATGTTCACGGGATTGGTCCAGTCCATCGGCGTGATCGAGCGCTCCCCCCAGGGTGTGAGGCTGCGCTGGACGGCGCCCCCCCCCGGCGAGGGTGAAGCCGGCTGGCTACCTGCGGATTTGACCCTCGGCGACAGCGTGGCTGTCGATGGGGTCTGCCTCACGGTGGCGGAACGGCTGGGGGACGGCTTCCGGGCCGATATGAGCCCTGAAACCCTTGGCCGCACAACGCTTTTGGCCAAGGCCGAGGGCCGGGGCTGGGTGAATCTCGAGCCTGCCCTTCGCCTGGCAGATCGACTTGGGGGCCACTTGGTGAGTGGCCACGTCGATGGCCTGGGTGAGGTGAAGTCCATCACCCAGGTGGCGGGCTCCTGGCGGCTGGAACTGCAATGGCGGGATCGGGCCTATGGCCGCTTCATCTGCGACAAGGCCAGCGTTGCTGTCGATGGCATCAGCCTTACGGTGGCGGGTTGTGAACCCGGAGGCGGTTGTTTCTGGATCGCCGTGATCCCCCACACCTGGGGCGCCACCACCCTGCAGCACCTGCGTCCCGGTTCCCTGGTCAACCTGGAGGCCGATTTGCTGGCCAAGTACACAGAAACGCTCTTGGTCGCCAAGGGGGCTGCCGCCGGTGCCTCTGGTGGGCCGCAAGCCGCGGCCAGCATGGATGCCCAATGGCTGGCCGACCACGGCTGGGGTGCCTAAGTTTCAATTGATCAATCCCTTCCCAGGTACGGGCCCGATGACCACCAGCTTCTGGAATCCCAATTCCGGCACCTTGCGTGCCTTCACCCGGTTTGAAGGGGTTTTGATGCTTGTTCTGGGGGTGCTGGCCCTGGTTTTCCCGATCATGGCCTCGGTTTGGGTGACCACGGTGGTGGCGGTGGCCTTTCTGGTGGGCGGCATCGTGGGCTGGATCAACAACCTGATGCGGGCTAAACAGCTCAGCCGTTGGCTCACCTTCTGGCGCCTGGTGGTGTCCACCGTGTTTGTGGTGGCAGGTGTGTCAATGATTCACCAGTTGGGAGCTGGCCCTGCGGGGGTGGTGCTGCCTGTGGCATCGCTCAGCTTGGCGATCGGCATTGTCTTTTTGGTGGAGGGGGCGGTGGCCTCGGTGGTTTCCCTGGCCCACCGAGAGATCAGTGGCTGGGGTTGGGGACTCCTCAACGGCCTGATCACCCTGATCCTGGGCGGCCTGATCCTCAGCCTGCCAGCCGCCAGCTTGTTGAGCGTGCTCGGCATTTTGGTGGGGATCAGCTTTCTGTTCAGCGGCATCGACCTGCTGAGCTTCAGCGCAAGTTTTCACCCCGAAGATTGATCTCTCAGCCTTCGGCTGCGCCATTGTCTGCGGCGGAGCAGTTGTCTAAGGGCATCAACCAAATCGAGCCGGTTTCCTGATGGAGTTCAATTTTGAATTCCATCCCAGGCTCGAGGCCCATGCGCTTGGTGTAGGCGTGGCCAATCAGCAGGTTGCCATTGCCATGGACCCGGGTGCGGAAATCAGCTTGCCGACCTTTTGGCCCGCCGCTGCCAGAAGAACTGGAGGGAAGGCAATAACCCTTGGCAGCCACTAGGGCCTTGTAAAAACTTTTTTTCAACACCCGGCCACTCGGGCCGACATACCCGCAGGCGCGGGCAATTTGATCTTCCGGCCGGTTGCTGAGCGAGCGGGCGCGATCGAGTAGAGCCTGGCCTTCGAGCATGTCTCCAGGAGGAGTTGTTCGGATTGTGCCCTTTGCCGATCACTAGATGCAAGGGCCTTGGCTTCAAGCCCTCAAAGCAGATAAAGAATTCCATAGAGCACAACCCAGATGCCGTCTACGAAATGCCAATAAAGTTCAGCCGCCTCAAGGCCAAAATGATCCTTGGCGGTGATGCGTCCGTTTGAGCGGGTTTGCAGGGTTACGATCGCAATGCAAATTACCCCCAGGGTTACGTGGAGCCCGTGAAAACCGGTGAGGGCATAAAAGGTGCTCGCAAAAAGGTTGTCGGTTAGTCCAAAAGGAAGCGAGAAGTACTCCACCATTTGACTGGCCAAAAAGGCCACTCCCAGGCCGCCGGTCACCATCAGCCAGGTGCGGGCCTTGGCGAGCTGGTTGGCCCGGCACGCTTTGCCTGCCTGGTGAAAGGTGAGCGAACTGACAACGAGAATCACTGTGTTGATCGTGGGTAGCAGCAGCTCCAGCTCGTAGCTGCTGCCCTCGGGCAGGGGATTAACGGCCCGAAAGGTGAGGTAGGCGGCAAAGAACCCGGCGAAGGTCATGCCATCGGCCACCAGGAAAGTGGCAAGGCCAAATAGGCGGAAGTCACCATGAACCTCGTGGACCCCTTGGCCCTCGGGGGCGAGTTCGCTTTGGGCAGCGTCTTTTGGATGGGGGTTGTTGTTGGTGAGGTCGCTATCGGCGAGATTGGAGAGGCTTGTCATGACTAGGCGACCTGCTTCACGGATGAGCTCGAGGACTCGTTGTCTGGGGTGTGGCCGTAGCCATAGGGCTCTGTCACCAAGGGTGCTTCCCCAAGCCAGTTCTCCACCGGGGGAGGCGAAGAGGTGAGCCATTCGGGGGTGAGGGCATTCCAGGGGTTGTCGCCGGCGATCTCCCCCTTGAAGGCTGTCAAAACCACGTTGATCAACAGGGGGACGGTGCTAATCGCCATCAACAGGGCCCCCACGCTGCTGACTTGATTCAAGGTGGTGAAGCTGGGGTCGTACTCCGCCACGCGCCTGGGCATGCCATTAAGACCAAGCCAATGTTGGGGTGCAAAGCAGAGGTTGAAGCCAATGAAAGTGAGCAGAAAGTGGAGCTTGCCCAGGTCTTCATTAAGTAGGCGCCCCGTGAATTTTGGATACCAGTGATAGAGGGATGCGAAGACCACAAACACGGTTCCTCCGTAGACGATGTAGTGGAAATGGCCCACCACAAAGTAGGTGTCGTGAACGTGGATGTCGAAGGGAACCTGGGCGAGGGCAACGCCAGTGATGCCGCCAAACACGAAGTTGACGATGAAGGCACAGGCGAACAGCATCGCTGAATTGAGGGCGATCTTCCCTCCCCAGAGGGTGGCGAGCCAATTGAAGAATTTGATGCCGGTTGGCACGGCAATGAAGGAGGTGGCGATTGTGAAGAACAGGCGCATCCAGGGCGGGGTGCCGCTGGTAAACATGTGGTGGGCCCACACAATCAAGCCCAGGAAAACGATGGCCATGATCGAATACACCATGGTCACGTACCCAAACAGGGGCTTGCGGGCATGAACCGGCAGGATTTCACTCACCAGGCCAAAGGCTGGTAGCACCATGATGTAAACAGCCGGATGGGACTAGAACCAAAAAAGGTGTTGATAGACCACCACATTGCCGCCGAGTGCCGGATTGAAAAATCCCGTATGGGCAATGATGTCGAAGCTCAACATGATCAGGGTGCCGGCCAGCACAGGAGTTGAGAGCACCACCAGGATGCTGGTGCCAAGCATGGCCCAGCAGTACATCGGCATTTGCATCAGGCCAAGCCCTGGCCGCCGTAATTTCAGGATGGTGGCGATGAAGTTGATGCCGCCAAAAATGGAGCTTCCGCCGAGCAGTAACACGCTCAAAATCCACACCACCTGGCCAGCGGCTGGTGTGGTGAGGCTCAAGGGGGGATAGGCGGTCCAGCCGGATTGGGCGGCAGCACCAGCTAGGAAATAGCTGCTGATCAGCAAGATGCCGGCTGGCGGAATCAGCCAAAAGGCCACGGCATTGAGGCGAGGGTAGGCCATGTCGCGGGCCCCCACATAGAAGGGAATCAGATAATTGCCAAATCCCCCATTCACGACGGGCACAATCCACAGGAAAATCATTACTGTCCCGTGCAGGGTCAGCACTTCGTTGTAGGTCTCGCGGCTCACGAAATCGGCCATGGGACTGGCCAATTCGGTGCGAATCACGCCAGCGAGTGCCCCACCGATCAAATAGAAAATGAAGCCGCAGACAAGGTATTGGATGCCAATCACCTTGTGGTCCAGGCTGAAGCTGAAGTAGCGCAGCCAGCCCTGGGGCTGGAGATTGCCTGGGAGGGGTTGGGCGAGCTCCGATGGGGTGGCGAGGGTCATGGGGCTCTTAGGTGGTGGTAGGGGCTGGGGTGTTTTTGGCGAGCCAGCTTTCGTAGGCCTCGGGTTCATGCACCACCACGTTGGAGCGCATCCCCCCGTGATAGGGGCCGCACAGCTCCGCGCAGACAATGGGATAGGTGCCGGCCCGCGTGGCCGTAAAAGAGAGCACGGTGGGTTGGCCAGGAATGACGTCTTGCTTGAGCCGGAACTGGGGTACCCAGAAGGCGTGGATCACATCGCGGGCTTCCATATGGAGTTCCACGGGTTGACCCACCGGCACATGCAGCTCGCCGCTGGTGATATCGGCGTTGGGGTAGTGAAAGATGAAGGCAAATTGCATTGCCGTCACATCAACCGGCAGGGCAGCTGCCGCGCCACTGCTGGCATCAGCACCCACGCCAATGCCCGCCCAGATTTTTGCTGGAGTGGCGGCATTCGAGCTAATGCCGCTGGATTCCGAGGCCATGGCCAGCATGGCGCTGTGGTCATGCATGGGGGCCATGCCACCCATGCGCTCGTAGATGTCGTAGCTGTAAAGGCCAACAAACAACACCACAACCGCTGGTATGGCTGTCCAGACGATTTCAAGGGGCAGGTTGCCTTCCAGGGCCAATCCGTCGCTGACATCGCCCGGGCGGCGGCGGAAGGCCACCAGGCTGTACACCAGCAGGATCAGGATCCCCAGGAAGAGGACCGTGCCAATGCTGAATAAAACCT
>CAIYSK010000105.1 GCA_903928835.1 uncultured cyanobacterium | reverse complement strand
TCACTTCGGTGGGAATTTCCACCAACCACTCGCCGCAGCGGGGATCAAAGGGATCATCCAGCAGTCGCCCCTGCTCATCCTTGTCGGACTGAGATGGCACGATCGTGTAGCCGTAATCCATGCAGGCCAGGGCCACCGGATCGTTCTTGCGGAAGGTGATGCGGCGAATGAAGCGCTGGGCCTTGGGGGGGTGCCAACCGGGGGAGGCCCCAGTGAGCAGGCTCTTGGTTCCTGCAGGCTGCACGGTGGTGCAGCGGTTGGGGCGCCGCAGGCCCTGGCGATCGCAGTACTCCCAGACGGCTTCATTGACGATCTCTTTCCAGCGGCTCAGGTAAGCGGCTTCCTGCTCCTTGAAAGCCAAGCCGGCTTCCGTATCGGGGCGACCGGCTTCCCACCAGTTCAGCCACGGGGTGCCGAAGGCATGGACGAAAAAGTCGAACAGGCCGGTGAAGCTCACGCCCACGATCGGATCCCAGGCGCGGCTTTGGCGGTAGCGCTCCACGTCGAAGCGGTGGTTAAGGAGGCAGGCCACGGCCAGGCCTGCCGCCTTGAAGGCGTCGGCTTGGGCCTGGTGATCGGCGGGATCGATCTGGTTGAGATGGATCTCGGCCAGGTTGCAGTGGAAGTCGGCCCCGAGGATTTCGCCACAGGGGTTGAGGCCATAGCGCCCGAGCCGGTGCTCGAGTTCGGCGGCGTCGATCTCCGGATGGTGGGTTGTGAGCCAACGGCCCGCCTGCTCCCGGCCCTGATCGCAATAGATACCAATGAATTCCTGGCGCAGCTCTGGGGTGCCCAGGAGGTCGGCATTGGAGCGGGCAATGGCCTCGGGGGCGAACTGGATCGCGCCCTCACCGCTTTGGAACTGCTTATTGACGGCCTCCAACACCACCTCTTTGGTGGGGCGTACGTGGAAAACCCGGGTGTGGTTCGCCATGCGCAGCGAATCGCGCTCCGGATCGATCCGCCAGTTGCCATCGGCGTCTTGCTGCCACAGGTTTTCCTTGGCACCGGCAGCGGAGTTGTCGTCGGCGCAGAACTGGCGCATGCCAGCGCTGCGGCGGATGTTGCCGGCCACGATCGTGACGGCGGCCTCGTCGATCAGCAGGCAGCACTCCACCGAGGTGAGCTGGCGGCCTAGGGCCTTGTTGAGCAGATGGGCCACCCGGCCATAGAGATCTTTGAGCTTGACCGGGTTGGCCATGCCGCCAAAGCCCTTGAGGGTTTCGCCGACCGGGCGCACATCGGAAAGGTCGACGTTGATGTGGATCGCAGCGCCGGCTTGAAAGCGTTCATCGCTGCAGAGTTCAAGCAGCAGTTGGTAGCTGTCCACCCAGCCGCGGCGGGTATCACCCACCTTGATCCGCACCTGTTGACCTTCGATCGAACTGGTGGTGTGGTCCTGGCGTTGGCCGGCGGGGGTGGCGCCGATGTCGGTGACCCCATCGATCACCAGCTTGTTGCGGACTGCTGGCAGCCGGCTGATCAGGTGGGGCTCAATGATCGCCCCGGTGCCGCAGCCCATCATGGCCAGGTCCATCATTAGCCCAAAGGCTTCCCAATCCACCAGGTTGGTGGAGGTGCAGTTGTAGGCGCCAGAGAAGTTTTCGTTGCGCTCGATCCACTCGGTGCCCCCAATCCAGAGCCAGCGGCCTGAGGGCAGGGCCTTTTGCTGTTGCTGCATCCGGCGCAACAGGCTGATCTCGCCATCATTGAGGTTGCCCAGTTGTTTCAGGCCGCCCAAGTTGCGCTCGGCTACCTGGTGCCAGCTTTCGCGGCCCCCGGGGGTTTTGCGGCTGTAGGTGCGGTAAAAGACCGGGTTGGCGGCAGGGGCTGTGGCGGGGAAATCACCACTGTTTAAGGGGGCCGCCGGAGTGCCCGCCGCCGCAAAAGCCTTTTCAGCCTCTTTGATCAGGGCCTCAGCTTGCTGGGTCTCAGCTTGCTGGGCTTCTGACGAGAGCGCTGTTGCTGAGGCGGCGGGTGGGGTCACGGGTATGGGGCCTGACGTGTGCCGAACCATAACGCCACAGGTGGGGTGTGCAAGCATCCGTTGCCACCATCTGCAGCGCGGTTTCGCGGTTGTCATGCAGCGCAGCGTTGAACCCGAGCTGATGGACGACTCCCTGCAGGTACAGGCCTACGCAGGGGCGGATTTCGGGGCCACAGACCAGGCCCTGGTGGACCGCCTTGTGGAGCTTTTTGGCGAGGCGTTAGGGGATGGGCCAGAGACGCGGTTGGTGGATTTGGGCTGTGGCCCGGGAAACATCAGCTTTCGCCTGGCTGAGCGGTTCCCCCAGGCCTCCGTGCTCGGGCTTGATGGTGCCGCCGCCATGCTGGAGGTGGCTCAGCAGGCGTTGGCCCAGCGCGCGCTGGGGCGCCCTGGCCTGGCCGATCGGCTGCGCTTCGCCCAGGTGCACTTGGGGCTGGAAAGCCTTGCCTATGAAGGCTTTACGGCGGTGGTGAGCAACAGCCTGTTGCACCATCTCCATGACCCCCAAGCCCTCTGGAGCCACCTGCGCCAACTGGCAGCCCCTGGGGCTGCCATCTACATCAAGGATC
>CAIYSK010000104.1 GCA_903928835.1 uncultured cyanobacterium | reverse complement strand
TGCTGCCCCAGGCCCATCCAACGGCGCATCAAGCTCTACTGCGAGATCTTCGTCGCCCCACACGTCAGGGGTGATCACCCCATCAAAAACCGCCTCTGCAGGGCCTGTCATGAACACGTGGCCCGTGGCTGCATCCCAGGCAATCTCGAGCGGTCCGCCGGGCAGGTCCAGCCGGGCCTGACGATCGGCGATGCCCAGGCTGTGGCACACCACCAAGGTGGCGCAAGCACCCGTCCCGCAGGCCAGGGTGGGCCCGGCCCCCCGTTCCCACACCCGCATCACCAGGTGGCGGGGGTTCAAGGCTTGGACAAAGTGC
The DNA here is from genome assembly GCA_903928835.1 of uncultured cyanobacterium. Lineage (GTDB taxonomy): Bacteria > Cyanobacteriota > Cyanobacteriia > PCC-6307 > Cyanobiaceae > Cyanobium_A. Next base: position 12,481 of record CAIYSK010000104.1, on the reverse strand, counting down.
ACGTTGGTCTTGGCCGGGAAGGCCGGATGCACTTCTAGCGCTGATCCAAAGCGCTCCAGATCAATGGCCTGCACATCCGCTACAGGGATCACCACATGGGGGTTTCCCATGCCTGCGGCGCCCACAAAAAAGATCTCACCATCCACCGCCAGTTCCCCCTGGGGGATGGCTGACTCGCCAATCTCCAGGGTGGTCGGCACGCTGGCAGGCTCCAAAAAGGGAGGGCCCATGTCCACCCTGATGGCACCCCCAGCTTCCAGCCCAGGAACGATGGTCCCGGCCAGGGTTTCAATCTGCCACTCCCGCCCCGGTTGATCCCCATCGCTGTCAGCCAAAAACCTGGCCAGGCAACGAATACCGTTGCCACACATTTCTGGCTCCGTGCCATCGGCGTTGAAAATCCGCATGCGCAGTTCTCCCCCTTCCCTGGGGGGCAAGGCCAGAATCACCCCATCGCCGCCCACGCCAAAGCGCCTGTCACAGAGGCGCTGAATCCGCCCAGGCGTGAGCTCAAAACAGAACGCGGTGCTGGTTGCATCGCGGCCATCGAGCATCAGGAAATCGTTGCCCAGGCCTTGGTATTTACTGAACTGCAGCACGATGGGGCGCAATCAATCGGTGGTCGAATCCTATGCAGAGCTTTTTTGAGCGGCGTCCCCCTGCCCTCGATACCGACCAGCCCAGTACCCGCCATCTCCAAGATCTGATTCGGAGCCAAACCCCCGTTTCCATTCAGGTGCTGGGCAACAGCGAACTCGAAGGCACCATCCAATGGCAAGACACGGATTATCTGGCCCTGAATCCGGGTCAAGGTCGTCCGCTCACCTTGATACGGCGCTCCAGTGCCTCGGTGATTCGGCCCCTGCTCTGAAGGCAGGCCCAACCGGCGCAACCTTCTGTGGCACGATCACAACCAAACCATCGGCCTGACTGGCGGGGCCGGCCCTTGAGAGCCTGCAGTGAGCGACGCGTCCAGATACGAGCCCCAAGCCATCGAACAACGTTGGCAGGAGCACTGGGATAGCCAGCAATCCCATGGGACCCCAGGGCCCCCAACCCCTGCAGAACCTGGAGAGACCTACTACGCCCTCTCGATGTTCCCCTATCCATCGGGGAACTTGCACATGGGCCATGTCCGCAATTACGTGATCACCGATGTGATCGCCCGGGTGGCCCGCATGCGCGGCAAGCAGGTGCTCCATCCGATGGGCTGGGATGCCTTTGGGTTGCCAGCGGAAAATGCGGCTATTGAACGGGGCGTGGATCCGGGCAATTGGACTGACCAAAACATTGCCTCCATGCGGTCCCAGTTGAAGAAGCTGGGCCTCTCCATTGATTGGGACCGCGAAGTCGCCACCTGCCACAGCGATTACTACCGCTGGACCCAGTGGATCTTCCTGCAGTTTCTGGATGGGGGCCTGGCGTACCAGAGCGACGCCACGGTGAACTGGGATCCCATCGACCAGACCGTTCTCGCCAATGAACAGGTGGATGGCGAAGGACGCTCCTGGCGCTCGGGCGCCCTGGTGGAAAAGCGCAAATTGCGCCAGTGGTTCCTCAAGATCACGGCCTATGCCGATGCCCTACTGGAAGACCTGCCCAAATTGACGGGCTGGCCCGAGCGGGTGCGCACCATGCAGGCCAATTGGATTGGTCGTTCTACCGGGGCCGAACTCAACTTTGCGGTGCTGGATGGCTCCGGCCAGGCCACCGACCAGGTGATCCAGGTCTTCACCACCAGGGCCGACACCGTTTTCGGTGCCAGTTATGTGGTTCTCGCCCCTGAACACCCTCTGGTAGCCAGTCTCACCAGGGCCGATCAACAGATTGCGGTGGAAGCCTTCTGCGACCTGGTGAGCCGCCAAAGTGAGCTGGAACGCACGGCGGATGATCGCCCCAAACGGGGGGTGCCCCTCGGCGTCGAGGTTCTGAATCCGGCCACTGGCAACCCCATCCCCCTTTGGATCGCCGATTACGTCCTCGCCGACTACGGCACCGGGGCGGTGATGGGTGTGCCTGCCCACGACCAACGGGATTTCCAATTCGCCCGCCAATACGAGTTGCCTGTTCAGCAGGTGATCATTCCGGAAGGAGCCGATGAGCATGCCTTCGAGGGTTCGGCCTGGACTGAGCCAGGGGTCTTGATCCATTCCGGTCCTTTTGATGGCCTTACCAGCGCCGCCGCCAAGACCGCCATCACCGCAGCTGCTGAAGCCGATGGCTGGGGCAATCAAACGGTGCAATACCGGCTGCGGGATTGGTTGATCTCGAGGCAGCGCTATTGGGGTTGCCCCATTCCTGTGATCCACTGCCCGAGCTGCGGTGTGGTTCCGGTTCCAGAAGAACAACTCCCCGTGGAGTTACCCCGCAACGTGGCTTTCAGCGGTAAAGGGGCATCACCCCTGGCCCAACTGGACGACTGGGTCGCGGTTGTTTGCCCCTGTTGCGGCACCCCAGCGAAACGGGAAACCGACACCATGGACACCTTTATGTGTTCCAGCTGGTATTTCCTTCGCTATAGCGACCCCAAAAATACCTCGCTGCCGTTTAGCCGTGATTGTGTGGATCGCTGGCTACCTGTTGACCAATACGTGGGTGGAATTGAGCACGCCATTCTGCACCTGCTCTATGCCCGCTTCTTCACCAAAGCCCTGCGCGATCGAGGCCTGCTCGGTTTCGATGAACCCTTCAGTCGTCTTTTGACCCAAGGCATGGTGCAAGCAATCACCTATAAAAATCCCTCCACCGGAAAGTACGTCGCCCCAGCCGATGTAGCGGATTCCAGCGATCCGCGGGATCCCATCAGCGGCGATCCCCTCGACACCTTCTACGAAAAGATGTCGAAGTCGAAATACAACGGAGTGGATCCGTCTGTTGTGATCGACCAATACGGCGCCGACACGGCGCGGATGTTCATTCTTTTCAAGGCTCCGCCTGAAAAGGATCTGGAATGGGATGACGCCGATGTGGAAGGGCAATACCGGTTCCTCCAACGCATCTGGCGGTTGATCGACGCTGTTCATACGAGAGGGGTCTCCCTCGCCTCCCCAGGTTCAAACGTGCCCAGCCCAGAAAGCCTGCAGCAGCTCAATTCCAACGAACAACAGCTGAGGCGGGCGGTGCACACGGCTATTACCGCCATCAGTGAAGATCTTGAGGGCGACTATCAATTCAACACGGCTGTTTCTGAGTTGATGAAACTCAGCAACGCCATGGCCGAGCACCTTGAAGCCTCTGGTGATGGCATTGCCACAGAAGCAGTCCATACCTTGCTGGTTTTGCTCGCACCCTTTGCCCCCCACTTGGCCGAAGAGCTTTGGCTCAAACTCGCTGGCCCAACTGGGGTCCACAGCCAGCGTTGGCCGATGGCAGATCCCCAGGCGCTTGTGCGGGACACCATTGAGCTTGTGATTCAAATCAAGGGGAAGGTGCGCGGCAGTTTGATGGTGCCAGCCAGCGCCGACAAAGCCGCCTTGGAACGGTTGGCTTTGCAGAGTGAGGTGGCGGCTAAATGGTTGGAAGGCAAGGCGCCCAGCCGCGTCATCGTGGTACCTGGAAAACTGGTGAACCTCGTTCCCTAGGTCCGGTGGAACAGGAGTTCGGCGGGCCTACCCCAATCACCGTTGGCGCCGTAGCCACGGTTATTCATGCACAGGTGGCGCAGGATCCAGAACACGGCTTCGGCGCCGGTGCTGCCCGTGGCCTGTTGTAAGGCCTCAACACTGCGAGGCTGGCCATCAGCCAGGACAGTTTCGATACGTTTCTGCAGATCCAAAATTTCAGCGGCTGCAGCTTTACCGGCTTCCACGCCGGGCTGGTGGTAAGCATTCACGTTCACCAGCTCGCCGTAGAGGCCCACGGCCCGCTCAAACAAGGCCACCAGGGCGCCCAGGCTGCGGGCATCGAACCGACGCAGGGAGATGGTCATGCTTTGGCGCCCCCCTTCCATCAACGCCGACCGAGTGCCCTGCAGGAAGCCGTCGAGGTAGTCGCCGGGCCAGGCCCCATCGATGGCGGCAATATCTGTGGGGTCATCGAGGGCTTCGATGAATGTGACAAAGAAGTTGTCAACGCCATCCCGCAGTTGCTGCACGTAGGCGTGCTGATCGGTGGAACCCTTGTTGCCATAGACCGCAATCCCTTGATGTACCACTTGCCCAGAACGATCCAACTTCTTACCCAAGCTCTCCATCACCAATTGCTGGAGATAGCGACTGAACACCTCCAGCCGGTCGCGGTAGGGAAGCACCACCATGTCCCGTTGTCCTTTGCCATGGCCTGCCACATACCAGGCCGCTGCCATCAGGGCAGCAGGATTTGCGGTGAGATCGGGGAGTCGGGTGGCTTGGTCCATCACGGCGGCGCCGTCAAGAAAGGCCCGGATATCGGCGCCGATTAATGCCCCGGGTAGTAGGCCCACGGCACTGGTGATGCTGGTGCGGCCTCCCACCCAATCGAACATGTCGAAGCGGCTTAACCAGCCTTCCGCTTCAGCCTGTTGATCGAGCTTGCTGCCCAGCAGGGTCACCGCCACGGCTTGCTTGCTCCAATGGCCCCCTGCGGACTCCAGGCGCTGGCGGGCTTGGTTCATGCCGATGTGGGGTTCTGGCGTGCCGCCGGATTTGCTCACCACAATCACCAGGGTGGTGGCGAGGCGCCCCCCCAACTCCGCCAGGGTGCGGCTCAAGCCCTGGGGATCAACGTTGTCGAAAAAATGGAAGGGAAGGCCCTGGCCCTTGGCCTGCAGGGCCCGGATCATCAACAGCGGCCCCAAACCCGATCCCCCGATCCCAATCCAAAGCACGTCGGTAAACGCCTGGCCTGAAGGTGTTTGAACCGTGCCACTGCAAACCTCCTGGGCAAATGCCTCGATTCGGTCAATCTCTGCGGAGATGTGGGCCGTCGTAGTGGGATCTGGGGCAAGTTCAGGGCACCGCAACCAGTAATGGCCCACCTGACGCCCTTCATCAGCGTTGGCGATGGACCCGGCTTCGAGGGCTGCCATCGCAGCAAAGGCTGCATCGAACCTGGGGGCTAGGCCATCGAGCTCCTGTTGGCCTACGGCCATCCGGCTGACATCCAGCCAAAAACCGAGATCCTCGTGATGCCAAAGCATCTGGCAAAAGCGCTGCCATTGGTTTGCCGGACTTGAGGCATCGAAATCGGCAACCATGGCGAAAACGCAGGCTCAAACTGGGCTTTCCTACGCTAGTTCCACCCAATCACCAGCGCCACGCTGGGGGCCGGACGCTAGACCGTTCACCCGGGAAGGAAAGTTGCGGAATAATTATTTAGGATCCTTTACAGGTCACCAAATCCGTTGTCCCTGCGTTATCGCCACCTTGCTTTAGCGGGCTTGTTGCTGGGATTGGCCGTGATGCCGCTCAGTCAGCGGCAAGCTGACCCCCGGCTCCTCTTGGATCCGGGTTTAAGCAGCAGTATCAACGCCCCTCCGGGAGATGGGGAAGGTGCTGACCCGGTTCAATTTTCTGCCAAGGAGCTCAAGCAGCTTCAGCTTCGCTTTGGCGTTCACGGTTCCCAGCCCCGCCTCGCCCAGCTCTTCACCCAGGGCATCGACCAACTCCAGCCATTGCGGAGCTATACCCTCGGCCGCATCCAGGACTTACAACCCCTGATTCTCAAGGAATCACAAAAGCGCCATGTCAACCCGATGCTGGTGGCCGCTGTTTTATTTGATGAAATGCGCCATGCCAAGCCCGGTGAGGATTTACCGATCGCGGCCCATTCAGGCCTGTTTCAAACCCACGGCCCGGCCCAGCTAGGCCTTGGCGAAATGGTTCACCAGGGGCTCTTAAAGCCAAATGCCAGTGAAACTGATGTTTCCAAAGCGCGGGATCGCTTGCTGGATCCGGATCAAAATGTGATCCTCCTCATCGGTAAATTCGCCCGGCTATCCAAGGAATTGGACTTTCCCCAGAACCACACCCTGCAGGCAAGCACCAACCCCCACGAGGCCAAGCAACTCGCAACCCTTGCCTACCTCCACAATGGCAAGTTGGATTACCCGCGGCGCATTCTTCGGGCCATGCAGGACACGGAATTGCATGCGGTGATGTATGGGGTTCGCCAGACCAATAGATCACCCTTGATTTAGGTTGAAAGCAACCTTCTTCAGCAAAGAAGTCCAAGGTTTTGCAGCCGTTCCTGCAGGGCCTGCCAGTTAAAGCTGCGCGGATCGGCCCGTTCACCTCCGAGGTCGACAGCCCGATGGGTGGTGATCGCCTCAAGGGTGATGGGGTAGCGGCCCATCCAATCAGCCAACAGGGCGGCAAGGGAGTCGTACTGGGCGGAGCTGTACCCGCTGTGGCCAACATTGTCATTTTCGCCATCGAGCGGCGTTTCCAAGCTCACATGCAGGGCGAAGTTATTAACCGAGCCTCCCACCTTGGGATTGGTGACCACCCATTGGCCATTGAAGGCGGAGTTGCCTGCTCCAAAAGCCCGCATTGAAGGATCGATTAATTGCACCACCGTCCCATCCTCACCAATCAAGGCGTGATAACTGACCTGGTCTTCATCCTTAGGGTGGGCCGTGGTGAAGGTTTGGATCGCGGAGTTCAGGCCATAGACCGTTTCGTGCAAAACGACAAGCCGGGGCGTTGGGTCGACGGCATGGCCAAAGGCATCGCGCCGGAAACGCTCGCCAAAGTTGGTGGGGTCCACCCGCACCTTCTTTGGTGAAGTTCGCAAGGCGACCAGTAGGGCTTGTAAGTGTTGACGCTGGTCCAAATCCTGAACGCTGCAGCTGGGTTGCAGGGGAGACACCCAGGCCGGTTTGGCTGGCGGAACGGGAACACCGTGGCCCGCTTCTGCATGGGCACTGGTTGGGCTTTGGCCGGAGGAGCTGAAGCCCCCCCCACGCCCGATCCAGCCCAAGGCACCCATGGCCAAAAGACCTCCGATCAGCACAGAACCGGTGATCAAAAGAACACCGTTTCTACCGGTAGGGATTCGTGGGGCCTGGTGCTCTGGTTGGTTCATGCCGGTTGCAGGCCCAACCAGCGGTTGCGCTGGTCCGATGTCTGCCCCGTTTGGCTAGCAACCAGGCCCAGGGTCCAGGCCTTGATCGCTGGATTGGCTGGCCTAATTGTCAGGTTGCGCATCAGACCATCCCGGGAGATGAGCAGCTGACGCTGGTGGCCAGAATACTTGAGATCCAGCAAGGGACCGAGATCCTCCGGGTGGCAAAGGCGCTCAGCATCGAGGGCCACGAGCTCATCGCCCACCATCAATCCCGCCTGGGATGCGGGACCTTGTCGGTTAACCCTTTGCACCCACAACTGGCCGGCTTTCAGCTCCACGCTGGCGCCAAGGTCGAGATGGTTGTCAGTTTCTGGGGTGAGTTCAAGACCAACATCGGCGAGCAACTCATGCAGGGGAGGCTCTGACTGACTGCGTAGCCATTCGGGTAAGAGGGTGGAGAGGGGGGAATGGAAGTATGCAAAAGCCTCGACAAGATCCGATTCGTGATAACCCCTGCCCCACCTGCCATGGCTTTGCCAGAGGTTTTGCAAAACCTGCGTGAGCGATGCTCCATGGCGGCGCAGGAGTAAATCGAGCACGAGGGCCAGCACAGCCCCCTTGAGGTAATAACTGATTTGGCTGTTAGGCGAATAGGCGTCGCTCTTGTAAAGCTTTACCCAGGACTCCTGGCTGCTCTCCAGCAGACTTTGCACAGCTCGACCAGGGCTCAGCAGGTAGCGGCTCAGATCGGCGCCCAGATCCTCAAGCACTGATTCAGCAGTTGTTATCCCAGCGGCATAGGGCAGTAGCTGATCGACATAGCTCGTGACCCCTTCGGCAAACCAAAGGGTTGGAATTACCACGGCATCCCCGTAGCGGTAGGGGCTGAGTTCTGCGGGCCTTAAACGCCGCACATTCCACTGGTGGAGGTATTCATGGGCCACCAATTGCAGCAGCTTGCGCCGGCCATCGCCCTTGGCCAGGGCCTTGCGGCTGTAGTGCAACACGGTGCTGGAGTCGTGCTCCAAACCGCCATAGCCCTTCTCGCTGAGGTGCAGCACAAACAGGTAGTGATCCGCCGCTGGCCGTTCCACCCCCATCAGCGCGCAACACGCCAGGCAGACCCGCTCCACGTCGGCGAGCCAGTGGGGGTCTGCAGTAATGAAGTCTTCTCCCGCCAAGGTTCGTCCCCAGGTCACCCAGCGGTGGGGCACGGCCGCAACGGAAAAGCCATGGGCGTTGTGGGGACCCACCTCGATTGGGGTGTCGATGAGCTGGTCAAAATCAGCCGCAATCCAGGTATTAGCTGCAATCCAGCCACTGCCGACCTTCGAGCCATCGGCTTGTTCTGGCAGGGGTACAAAGGGCTCCCACCCTGCTGGTAATTGGAGTTGAAGCCCGTGGGTATTCCAGCGTTCCCCTTCGATTTGAACGGCAACGGCCGCCAAAGCCAGGAAGCCATGGTCGGCCGTGAGATGGCAGGTCCTTACGCTGAGCTCGGTGGCTACCAGTTGGTAGTGAATCTCCAGGGGCTCAAGGTTTTGAAGCTCAACCTCCCAGCTCGAGGGACTGGTGCGGCGGTTTTCCAGGGGCATCCCCTGCTGGGTAATCCGCAGGCTTTCCAGCTGGCGCACATAGTCGCGAATGAGATAGGAGCCGGGGGTCCAGGCCGGCAGCGACAAGCGCAGGGTGGGGTGACTGGGGGTATGGCTAAGGCACACACCCACAAGATGCTGGTTTGCGGCCCTGAGATCGAGCTGAAGGAGTGGCACCGGAAATCGGGTGTTAGGCGCTAACGCTTACGTGGCAGCCCATGAACCCTGCGGCATGGTCGGCCAGGGTGGCCAGCGCCCTGTGGCTGGCGTAGCGGCGGGTGATCTCCCCAAGCAGGCCAGCAGCTGATTGACTGCGGCTGAGTCGTTGTAAATCTCCCACCAGCGCCAGAGATCCATCCTGTTGGCGGGACCAGCCCAGTCTCGCCTCGCCGCCCAGGTCGATCTGCAGCACAACCGGTTGGGCGTCTTCTGCAAAGCCCTTCAAGACGCCTCCCCATACGGGGTGATGGCCCAGGGCTTTAAGGCAACGGGCCAATTCTTCGGCATCGCGAAGCACGGTTGGCAAGATGGTGAGATGGGACATGGCGCAATGCCCGCTTTAGCAGACCCTAGCGATCATGAAGGCGCCGTCCAGTGGCCGTTGCCACAGGATTGGCCATCACCCCGGCAGCCATTGCGGCTGGGTGTGATGGCTTCAGGTGAAGGCAGCAATTTCGAGGCCCTGGTTGAGAGCTGCCGCATGGGTTGGGCTGAGATTGCCCTGCTTGTGGTGAACAACGACCAATGCGGCGCCCACAGGCGCGCTGAACGGCTTGGCATTCCAACAACCCTGATCGACCACCGCCACTACCCGAAGAGGGAGGATTTAGACCGGGCCCTGATCCACACCTTCCAGCAGCAGCAGGTGGATCTGGTGGCCATGGCCGGTTGGATGCGGATTGTCACTCCGCTGCTGATCCAGGCCTATCCGGGACGGCTGATCAACATCCACCCCTCATTACTGCCCAGCTTTCCGGGAATCGATGGCGTGGGGCAAGCCCTGGCAGCGGGGGTGACCCTCAGTGGATGCACCGCCCACCTGGTGAGTGAGGAGGTGGATGCCGGAGAAATTCTCGTGCAGGCAGCAGTACCCGTCCTCAAAACCGATGACCACGCCAGTTTGAGTGCCCGGATTCATCGTCAGGAACACAACATCCTGCCCTTGGCCGTGGCCCTGGCTGCGCAAAGGATTGGGCTTTAGGGATAGAAGGGTAAGAGGGGCAGCCCTGTGGTGGCCTCAAGCCCTGCCATCAGGTTGAGGCATTGAACCCCTTGGCCGGCCTGGCCCTTAACCAGGTTGTCGATCGCCGCCATCACGATCAGCTGGCCGGTGCGTGGGTCAACCTGCACGGAAAGCAGGGCCCGATTGGTTTGCCGCACCCACTTGGTGGAGGGATAGGTGCCCACCGGCAGCACATCCACACAGGGGGCATGGCGGTAGGCCGCTTCCAAGAGGGTGCGGCAATCCTCCGCGCGCAGGCCCGGGTCGCGCAACCTGCAGTACACCGTGGCCAGGAGCCCGCGCACCATTGGCATCAGGTGGGGGGTGAACTGGAGCTGGATCGGTTGACCGGCCGCCTGGCTTGCGGCCTGCTCAATCTCACTGGTGTGGCGATGGCCCACCACGCCGTAGGGGGCGACGGCCTCGGAGGCCTCAGCCAGGAGCAAGTTTTCCTTGGCAGCCCTACCCCCACCGGAGGTGCCGGTTTTGGCATCAATCACGATGGCAGTGGTGTCGATCAATCCCTGCTTCAAAAAGGGCAACAGGCCAAGCAGCGAAGCCGTGGGGAAGCAGCCGGGTGCGGCCACCAGCCGTGCCTCCTTGATCCGCTCGGCCTCCCACTCCGGCAGGCCATAGACGGCGCTCTGGCAGAGGTGGCTGTCGCTGCGAACCACCTCCTGGGCTTCCTGGACATACACCTGCTTCCACTCGTCGAGGGAGCGGTAGCGATAGTCGGCGGAAAGATCGACCACCCGCACCCCACGCTCCAGCAGGGCCGGCACCAGTTGGGCCGCGAGCCCATTGGGCAGGCTGAGCACGGCGAAATCGGCCTGCTCGGCGATAGTTGCCGGATCCGGACTCTGGACAACGGGGTCGCCAGCTAGGGGCAGGAATGGAACCAGGGAACTCCAGCGCTTGCCGCTGCTGCGCTCGCCCCCCAAAAAGGTGACCTCCAAGCCCGGGTGCTGGTGGAGCAGACGCAAGGTCTGCAGACCGCCGTAGCCACTCGCGCCTATGACCGCAACGCGCTTGCTTGTCATCGGGGGGGACCCATGGGCCGAACGTACCGGGCTTTATAAAGGATGATTGCGCTAGGGGCCATGGGCCCGGTGGGCTTCCCTTTGACCCTTCTGAGCGACCAACCGCCTAGCCAGCAGGGCAATGCCATTGCCTTCGATCCGATCGCGGACGCCCTGGCCGCGATCCGTAATGGGGAATCGGTTGTTGTTGTCGACGACGAAAATCGCGAAAACGAGGGGGATTTGATCTGTGCGGCCCAGTTCGCCACCCCCGAGCAGATCAACTTCATGGCCACCGAGGCCAGGGGGCTGATTTGCCTCGCCAGGGAGGGCGAGCGCCTCGATGTTTTGGATTTGCCCTTGATGGTGGATCGCAATACCGACAGCAACCAGACCGCCTTCACCGTGAGTGTGGATGCGGGTCCTGAAAACGGTGTCAGCACTGGAATCTCTGCCGAGGATCGGGCCCGTACCATCCAGGTGGCGATTCACCCAAACACCCGGCCAGCCGACCTTCGCCGCCCCGGACACATCTTTCCGCTCCGGGCCAAGCAAGGCGGGGTGCTCAAGCGGGCTGGCCACACCGAGGCCGCCATCGATTTAGCCCGGTTAGCTGGCCTGTATCCAGCTGGGGTGATCTGTGAGATCCAGAACGCCGATGGATCCATGGCCCGGTTGCCCCAATTGGTGGACTACGCCCAGCGCCACAAGCTCAAGCTGATCAACATCGCCGATCTGATCGGCTACAGGCTTGATACGGAGCGCTTTGTACGCCGCCAGGCCGAGGCCGCCATGCCCAGTGCCTTCGGCACGTTTCGGGCCATCGGCTACCGCAATGAGCTCGATGGCAGCGAGCACATGGCGATCGTCAAAGGCCATCCCGAAACAGCGGTAGGCCCGGTCTTGGTTCGGGTGCACTCCGAATGCCTCACGGGCGATGCCTTCGGTTCCCTGCGTTGTGATTGCCGGCCCCAGCTTGAGGCGGCCCTCCGCATGGTGGAAGCGGCCGGAGAGGGGGTGGTGGTGTATCTGCGCCAGGAAGGCCGGGGTATTGGTCTGATCAACAAGCTCAAGGCCTATTCCCTGCAAGACACGGGCCTCGACACCGTCGAGGCCAACGAAAGGCTCGGCTTTGCCGCCGACCTGCGCAACTACGGCGTGGGCGCCCAAATCCTGAGTGATCTCGGCGTACATCGGCTGCAACTGATCACCAACAATCCCCGCAAAATTGCCGGATTGGGCGGCTATGGACTCCAGGTCGAAGGGCGGGTGCCCTTGGTGATGGATGCCGGTCAGCACAACGCTGCTTACCTCCAGACCAAGCGCACCAAACTCGGCCACATGATGGATGGTCCCCAGGTGGTTCTGGCCTGGCATGGCCAGACTGATCCTCTCGCCTGGGCTCCCCATCTGGAGCAACTCCGTCAATGGGCAGCGGAGGAGAGCCTCAGCTTGGAAGTGGAAGACCATCCCCGCCTGCTGGCCCTCTTGAATCAGCCCGCCCTCGCCGTGCTCCTAGGCCCGGGCATGGCTGGCACCGGTGGCCCTGGTTACCAGATCAACTGCGAGATCAACGCAAATATGCATCAGGCCGGCACGTTTTCGATGGCCCACGCCGGCAAGAACACCGGGGGTTCCCAGTTCTTCCTATGCCATGAAGC
>CAIYSK010000103.1 GCA_903928835.1 uncultured cyanobacterium | reverse complement strand
GTTGGCCAGCTCATTGCCATGGGCCGTGGCCACGAGCATCACGCCCCGCTCGGCGATCGTGCGGGCCGCCAAGGCCTCGAGCTCGGTGCCGATTTCATCGATCACGATGACCTCGGGCATGTGGTTCTCCACCGCCTCGATCATCACCTGGTGCTGGAGCTCAGGGCGGGCCACCTGCATGCGCCTGGCCCGGCCAATGGCGGGGTGGGGAATGTCGCCATCGCCGGCAATTTCATTGCTGGTGTCAATCACCACCACCCGCTTGCCCAAGTCATCGGCCAGCACCCGGGCAATCTCCCGTAGCGCCGTGGTCTTGCCCACCCCGGGCCGCCCCATCAACAACAACGACTGGTTCGAATCGAGCAGGTCTCGCACCATGGCAACGGTGCCAAACACGGCCCTGCCGACCCGACAGGTGAGCCCCACCACAGCCCCAAGACGGTTGCGAATGGCACTGATGCGGTGCAGCGTGCGCTCAATGCCCGCCCGGTTGTCGCCGCCGAAGCTGCCGAGATGGTCGATCACCGCCTCCAAATCGGACCGCGTGACTGGGTTCTCACCCAAGGCCATCACCCGGGCTGGATAGCGGGCCTCGGGCACCCGGCCCAAATCCAGCACCACCTCAAGCAGCTGGTCGCGGGCTTGGGGCGGAGCTAGAGCCTGCTGAACCTCGGCGGGCAGCACCTCCAGCAAGCGATCGAGGTCGTCGGTCATCCGCTGGGGGGCCACGGCCTGCGCAGTGATGGCCTGCGGCGTGATGGGCTGGCTGGAGAGGGCCAGGGGAGGGATCGAATCGGGGCTCAGCACGACGCCACACGGATTAGGTCCGTTCTAGCCAGGGGCGCACGAGCTGTTGCACCGCCACCAGGGCCTGGGGCCAGAGCTCCCCATCGGCCAAGAGGGAGGTGCCCCTCTGCTGGGCCGCAAGCAACCAGGGCTGCAGCTGGCGGCGGGCGACCCCGCCAAAGGCCACCCCGGACGCCAACCTCGCCAGTTGGGGCTGGGCCTCGAGATGGGCGATGGTCTTGCCATTGGTCCCCCCGGCCAGCTGGAGGGGGCCGGGGGGGGCCTGGGGCGCCAGCTGGGCCAACAACTGCACGGCCGCGTGGGCCATGCCGTCACCCACATCCCCACTCATGGGGCGGCCATCCAGCTGCCAGATCGGCAGTAGCCCCTTGGCCCGGATCAGGGCGAAGCGCTGCCACAGCTCTTGGGCACCCACCTCGGCCCCCGCACTCACCGCCAGCCTCCGCAGCGGGATACCGCTCGCCATCAGCTGGTCGAGGCGCTCGCCAAAGGCCTGCAGCCGGCCAGGCTGGGTGTGCAGCTCGATGGCCTCGGGCTGCAACTCCGCCAAAAGGGGAGCCACAGCCCCTGAGGCCAGCACCTGGCTGCGCTCCTGGATCAATCCCAATGGGCAGGCGGGCAGGCAGCGGCCGCAGCCATAACAACGGTCCTCGACGACGCCTGGGCCGCCTGGGGTGGGCGGGCCGATCGCCAGGGCCGGACAAACCCGCTCGCAGGGGCGCGGGCAACTGCTGGGGCAGCGAGCCGGATCGAACCAGGCCTTGCGGAAATGGGGATCGAGGCCATCACTGAGGCTCAGCATCAGCCAGGGCCTGGCGGCACCTCGGGCCACGGCCCAGGCCACACCGCGCCGGATGGCAGCCACCACGGCCCCATCCGCGGCCCCATCAATGCAATGCACTCCAGCCAGGGCATACAAGCCGCAGAGGTCCTCGATGGCGTCGAGGTCCTGATTGCTCGCGCCACAGATCAACTTGACCCAACGGCCCTGGGCCAGGGCAGCTTCAGGCAGCAACCAGCTGCTCAAGGGGCTGCCAACGCAGGTTGCGCGAGCCTCCCATTTCCACCACCATCTTCAGGCGCGGTTCGCGGCGGCACAGGGCCAGCAGGGAGGCGAGCTCAGCCGAAGACAGCACCTGGCCCTCAATCAGCCACAACAGAATGGGCTTTGTGCCCTCCAGCATGGAGCCCAGCTGGGGCATCACCCGTTGAACTTCGCCGACGGCGGCCCCCCGACCCACACTTTGATGGCCTAGGTGGGGGGGGCGCACACCATGGAGCTGCAGCAGGTAGGCCTCGGGATCGCCCAGGCCTCGAGCTGAGGTCATCTGGGCTTGATAACCCGCTGCCCGCATGCGCCGCAACAGTCGGGTTTCGGCCCCTCCTTCAAGGGGTACGAAGAGGGCGAGGGCACCGGCCTTCTCCAGGTCCTGCCGGAAACCGCGACCAGAGAGCAGCAGGGGCATCGCCAACAGACGCGGAGCTGGGAAGCAGTCTGACAGCCAACTTCAAAAGCGGTGTCTTAAGGCGGCCCAAAGGTAGGGGGTTTGGTGATGGGGTATGGTTTCTGGCTGTGCCATTGATTTGTGCCCGTCCGCTAGCCGGGCCTCCAAATCACGGCACAAGGTCACCAGTGGTGGTGGCCTTCCCAGGCCAGTACGGAAGAAGCAGCTTTCACATGCTGTTTAAGCCGTCGGGAAACTGTCCGAACGCCTTCGGTTTCTTCGGAAATCGCGACCGGTTCAGACAAGTCCCAGCCCTCTGATCAGGATCTGATCCGTCTTGCTAGCCCTTTGGACATCGCACCAGCCCTGCGGCAGGCCTCGCCTCTCGCAAGCTTGGGCAGCCCCTAGGACGAGCCAGACGTTCTCTTCCCTGACTTCAGTTTTCTCCGGCTCCATCTCTGCCTTACGGCAAGGGTGACCGGTGGTCCAGCTGGCGCTGTTTCTCTTCCTATGTCTATCGGCATTCTTGGGAAGAAATTGGGCATGTCCCAGTTCTTCGACGACGAGGGCAGATCCATCCCGGTCACATTGATCGAGGCGGGTCCTTGCCGCATCACCCAACTCAAATCCACCAACACCGACGGCTACGTCGCGGTGCAACTTGGTTTTGGCGACATTCGCGAAAAGCTCGTGAACAAGCCAGCCAAAGGGCACCTGGCCAAGTCCGGCGACGAGGTCCTGCGTCACCTGAAGGAATATCGGGTTGACAGCGTGGACGGCCTCGAGCTGGGTAGCTCCGTCACCGTGGCTGCTTTCGAAGCCGGTCAAAAGGTGGACGTCAGTGGCGACACCATGGGCCGCGGTTTCGCAGGCCTCCAGAAGCGCCATGGCTTCAGCCGAGGTCCGATGACCCACGGCTCGAAGAACCACCGCGAACCAGGCTCGATTGGCGCCGGCACCACCCCAGGCCGCGTCTACCCCGGCAAGCGGATGTCTGGCCGCTACGGCGGCAAGCAAATCACCACCCGCGGTCTGGTGATCCTGAAAGTGGATACCGAGCGCAATTTGCTGGTGGTCAAAGGTTCAGTGCCCGGCAAGCCCGGCGCCCTGCTGAACATCCGCCCGGCGAACCGGGTCGGCTTCAAAGCTGGGAACTGAGGAGAACACCGATGACAAACTGTGTAATCCGCGATTGGCAGGGCAAGGAAGCTGGAAAAGCTGCCCTCGACCTCAAAGTCGCCAAAGAAACGTCCGCCCACGACCTGGTGCATCGCGCCGTAGTCCGGCAGCTGGCCAACGCCCGCCAGGGCACAGCCAGCACCCTGACCCGGGCCGAAGTGGCCGGTGGCGGTCGCAAGCCCTACAAGCAAAAGGGCACCGGTCGCGCCCGTCAGGGCTCGATCCGCACCCCCCTCCGCCCCGGCGGCGGTGTGGTGTTTGGGCCCAAGCCGCGCAGCTACACCCTGGCAATGAACCGCAAGGAACGTCGCCTGGCCCTGCGCACCGCCCTGATGAGCCGCATCACCGACATCACGGTGGTGAAGGGCTTTGGCGCGGGACTTGAAACCCCCAAAACCAAAGAGATCACCGCTGCGCTTCAGCGTTTCGGCATTGATGCCGGCGCCAAGGTGCTGTTGGTGCTCGATGGGGCCTCCGAGGCTGTGCGCCGCTCAGTGCGCAACCTTGAGAAGGTCAAGCTGATCGCTGCTGATCAGCTCAACGTGTTCGATCTCCTCCACGCCAACAACTTGGTGGTGAGCGAAGAAGCACTCGCCAAGATCCAGGAGGTCTACGGAAATGACTGAGCGTTTTGTCGGCAGGCTCGCGGACGTGATCCGTCGGCCTCTGATCACTGAGAAGGCCACCCGTGCCCTCGAGCTGAACCAGTACACCTTCGAGGTGGACCACCGGGCTGCCAAGCCCGACATCAAAGCCGCCGTCGAGCAATTGTTCGACGTCCGCGTGGTGGGTGTCAGCACCATGAACCCCCCTCGCCGATCCAGGCGTGTGGGCCGCTTCGCTGGCAAACGTGCCCAGGTGAAGAAAGCCGTGGTGCGCCTGGCCGAGGGCAACGCCATCCAGCTTTTCCCCGAGTCCTGAGGCGCCTAAACAACCATGGCTATTCGTAAATACCGCCCCATCACCCCCGGCACCCGCACCCGTGTCGCCAGTGATTTCTCAGAAATCACCGGCCGCGGTCGCGAACGGGGCCTGGTGGTGGCCAAGCACCGCCGCAAGGGCCGCAACAACCGAGGCGTCATCACCTGCCGTCACCGTGGCGGCGGTCACAAGCGCCTCTACAGAATCGTCGACTTCCGTCGCGATAAGCACGGTGTGGTCGCCAAAGTGGCTGCCATTCACTACGACCCCCATCGCAATGCCCGCCTGGCCCTGCTCTTCTACGCCGATGGCGAGAAGCGCTACATCCTGGCCCCGGCAGGCATTGAGATCGGCCAACAGCTGATTTCGGGCCCAGAGTCTCCGATCGAGACCGGCAACGCCCTGCCCCTGTCGTCCATCCCCCTCGGTTCAAGCGTCCACAACGTGGAGCTCTACCCCGGCCGGGGTGGCCAGATGCTTCGCACCGCTGGAGCCAGTGCCCAGGTGATGGCCAAAGAAGGCG
>CAIYSK010000102.1 GCA_903928835.1 uncultured cyanobacterium | reverse complement strand
TCCTTGGTGGGCATCATCGGCAGCTTCAAGCTGGACCGCTGGACCGACCGAGCCAGCGGCGAAGAGCGCACCAAACCTGTCATCCGCGTCGACCGGCTGGAACTGCTCGGCTCCAAGCGCGATGCCGAGGGCGGCAGCTTTGGCGGTGGTTTTGGCGGTGGCGAGCCGAGCGACGAAGAAGTGCCCTTCTGATCGCCTAGGCCCCAGGCGTGGAGCTAATGGCTGGTGTTGCGCCGCTTCCAAATGCGCAGCCCCAGCCAAACCACCACGGCAACGATCGCCAGGGCAATCAACTTGTTGACCACGCCCTCAACGGGCTTGATGGCACCAAGCACCTGCTGCCAGTTCTTGCCGAGGGCCCAGCCGGCGGTCGTGAGGGCCAGGTTCCAGATCAGGCTGCCCGCGGTGGTCCAAAACAGGAAGGAGCCAAACGGCATCAACTCCACACCCGCGGGCACCGAAATCAGGGTGCGGATGGCCGGGATCAACCGGCCCCAAAACACCACGGCAGCGCCGTGCTTTTGGAACCACCCGCGGGAGTGGTCGAGCTCCTGGAGCGAGATGCCCACCCAGCGGCCATGGCGCTCCACCCAGTGCTTGAGCCGTTCCTCATTCACGAGCCGGCCAATGCCATACCAAGGCAGGGCACCTAGCACGGTGCCCACCAGACCGGCCAGAACCACCCCCACAAAATTGAGTTGCCCCTGGCCGACATAGAAGCCAGCCAGGGGCATGATCAACTCCGAGGGAATCGGAGGAATCACGTTCTCCAGCACCATCGCCGCAACAATGCCCAGGTAGCCCCATTGGGTGACCCAGTGCTCCACGAGGCCGTTGAGGTCATGGAGCATGGCGAAACTCAGTAGCGGTAGTGGTCCAGTTTGTAGGGGCCTTCAACGGGGACGTTGATGTAGGCCGCCTGCTCAGCGCTGAGCTCGGTGAGCTTGGCACCGATCTTGTCGAGGTGAAGGCGGGCCACCATCTCATCGAGATGCTTGGGCAGCACATACACCTCTTTGCCGTACTGGTCGCCCTTGGTGAACAGCTCGATCTGGGCCAACACCTGGTTGGTGAAGGAATTGCTCATCACGAAGCTGGGGTGGCCCGTGGCGCAACCCAGGTTCACCAAGCGGCCTTCGGCCAGCAAGATGATCTTGTTGCCGCTGGGCAGCACGATGTGATCCACCTGGGGCTTGATGTTGTCCCAGGGGTACTGCTTCAGGGAAACCACATCGATCTCGTTGTCGAAATGGCCGATGTTGCACACGATCGCCTGATCCTTCATCTGGATCAGGTGTTCATGGCGGATCACGCGGAAGTTACCGGTGGCCGTCACGAAGATGTCCACATCGCCCACCACGTCGTCGAGGCGCACCACCCGGTAGCCCTCCATCGCCGCCTGCAGGGCACAGATCGGGTCGACCTCGGCGATCATCACTGAAGCACCAAGGCCGCGCAGCGACTGGGCGGAACCCTTGCCCACATCGCCGTAGCCGAGCACCAGGGCCACCTTGCCGGCCACCATCACATCGGTGGCGCGCTTGATGCTGTCGACGAGCGATTCACGGCAGCCGTAGAGGTTGTCGAACTTGCTCTTGGTGACCGAGTCGTTGACGTTGATCGCGGGGAAGGGCAGCTCACCGCTCTTCTGCATTTGGTAGAGGCGGGCCACACCCGTGGTGGTTTCCTCGGTGACGCCCTGGATGGCGGCGTAAATGCGGGAATAGAAGCCGGGCTGGGCCGCCAGCTTTTGGCGGATGGAATTGAAGAGGGCGGTCTCCTCTTCGTTGGAGGGGTGATCAAGAACGGAGGGATCCTTCTCAGCCTTGGTGCCCAGCACCACCAGACCGGTGGCATCGCCACCGTCGTCGAGGATCATGTTGGGCGTACCGCCATCGCCCCACTCGAGGATGCGGTGGGTGAAGGCCCAGTACTCATCCAAGGTTTCGCCCTTGTACGCGAACACCGGAACGTCCGCTGCCGCAATGGCAGCCGCGGCGTGGTCCTGGGTGGAGAAGATGTTGCAGGAGGCCCAGCGCACGTCAGCGCCAAGAGCCGTCAGGGTTTCGATCAAGACCGCGGTCTGGATCGTCATGTGCAGCGAGCCGGCAATGCGGGCGCCCTTGAGGGGCTGCTCGGCGCCGAACTTGGTGCGCAGGGCCATCAGGCCAGGCATCTCGGTTTCGGCAATCGCCATTTCCTTGCGACCGAACTCAGCCAAGCCGAGGTCAGCAATCACATACGTCGAGGTGCTCTGCAGCGCAGGCGCCGTGGGGGTAGCCACCATGGGTTGTCTCCGGTTCGTTCTGGGGGGTCAACTCGCTCCCGGCTGGGAGGAGGGGTTGGAAAAAGCTGCGGAGTCGCCGAGGCTTCGGGCTCGCTTGAATGCAATCTACAAGAAGCTCTTGGACGCCTGCGCCCACCGTGATCCAGCAGCAACGCCAACTCAGGGATGCGGCCGCCACCCAGGCCCTGGGGAAGGAATTGGCTGGGCAGCTGCCCCCAGGCAGCATGCTGCTGCTGCTCGGTGATCTCGGCGCGGGCAAAACCTGCCTGGTGCAAGGGCTGGCCCAGGGCCTCGGCATCGACGAGCCGATCACCAGCCCCACCTTTGCCCTGGCCCAGCACTACCAAGGCCAGGGGGGCAGGGCCCTGGTGCACCTCGATCTCTACCGGCTCGAGCTGGCCGCCGCGGCCGATGAACTGCTGGCCCAGGAAGAGGAGGAGGCCCTAGCCCTGGGAGCCGTGCTGGCGGTGGAATGGCCCGAGCGCTTAAGCACGATGCCGCCAGAGTCCTGGCAGGTGCGGCTGGCATTGAGCGATTCAGCCAATCCCGAGGCGGGACGCACGGCCTGGATCACCCCAGCCGGCTGTTGAGAAAGGCCCCCACCGCCGCTCCCGTGGGCTGGGGATCGATCGCTCCAGCCCCCTGACAGACCAACGCGCCACAGGCACTGGCAAAGCGCATCATTTCGCGCACCTCAAGAGCTGAGCAAGCGCGGATCAAGTCGCTCTGTTGATCGAGCCGGTGCAAAAGGTCAGGTTGGGCGCAGAGCCGGTGCAGCAGCCCGGCCGTGAAGGCATCGCCGGCCCCGGTGGTATCCACCACCGCTACAGCAAAGGCCTCGAGGGATCCGGCCTGGCCGCCCCAGCACCAGAGCAAGGGGTTCGCCCCATCGCTCACCACCACCAGGGGCCGCTGACTCAAGGCTGCCGAAATCACGCAGGGATCCTGGCTGCCAAACAGCCCCTGGGCTTCTTCGGCCGCACATTTGATCAAGGCCGCCTGCTCCAGCAGAGGCCGGATCCGGGCGATGGCCGCAGGGGGCGGTCCCGATTCGGGCGGGGAAGACCGATCCCAAAAGGTGGGGCGCCAATTCACATCCACGGCCAGGGCCACACCCGCGGTTTTTGCCCACTGCAGCAACCAGTTCAGGGCTTCGCCTGAGGCGGGGCTCGCCAAGGCAAGGGTGCCCACCAGCAGCCATTGGGCAGCGGCAAAGGCCGGCTCCACCGCCGCTGCCAAGGCCCGCCAATCCACCGCCTGGTCGGCAAACCCCTGGCCCCGATCCCCCGCAAAACCAGCAAAGGCCCGCTCCCCGTTGGCATCGCGCTGCACCAGCACCACCCGGCTGGGACGCTCCCGGTCCCATTGCAGGCCGGCAGTATTCACGCCGCGGGCCGCAAACAGCTCGGCGAACCTGTGGCCAATGGCGTCGTTGCCCAGGCGGCCCAGCCAGGCCACGGGGGTGCCAAGCCGGGCCAGGGCGCAGGCCCCATTGGCCGGGGCCCCACCGAGGTAATCGGCCTGGGAACCCAGCCGGTCCACCAACGCCTCGCCAAAACACAGAACCTGAATGAACGCCATCAGGCGGGTGGAGCACTCTCCCCAGGCTGAAGCCGTTCCAGCAGGGCGGCGATGATCTTGGCGTTGGCAGCCGGGAAGGGGTAGGCCCCGAGCTCCTGGGGATCCACCCACCGCACCTGCTGGCTAGCCAGGGGTTGGGGTTCACCTGCGATCCAACGGCACAGATGCACCACAAAGCGCAGACGCTTGTGGCTGTAGGCGTGCTCGAGGCTGATCAACTCCTCACCCACCGCCACCTCGATCGCCAGTTCTTCGGTGAGTTCGCGCCGAATCGTGGCTTCGATCGCCTCACCGCTTTCCTGCTTGCCGCCAGGGAATTCCCACATGCCGCCCAGCAGCCCCTCATTGAGCCGCTGATCAATCAGCACTTGGCCTGCTGCATTGAGCACCACCCCCACGCCAATCACCTGGAAGGGGAGCGGTTTTGCAGCGTCCTTCACGGGGTAATGGGCGGGATCGCCGGCAGCGTAGGCAGCGCAGCTCCCCTGCCAAGGGCAGGAGCCGCAGCGGGGATTGCGAGGCATGCACTGGCTGGAGCCCAGATCCATCAGGGCCTGGTTGAACTCCCGGGGCCGCCTGGGATCAAGCAACAGCTCACTCAGTTGCCAGAACCCAGCCAACTCCCGCGCCGGAGGCCGGGGGCTGCGGGTCAAGCGCGCCAGCACCCGTTTGACGTTGCCATCGAGGATGGCGAAGGGCAGATCAAAGGCCGAAGAGAGGATGCTGCCCGCCGTACTGCGACCAACGCCCGGCAGGGCCAACCAACCCTCCAAATTCCGCGGCCAGGGCTGGCCCAGCAACTGCCTGGCCCCCTGGTGCAGCCGCCTGGCCCGGGAGTAGTAGCCCAGCCCTTGCCAGAGCAGCAGCACGTCGTGCTCACCGGCGGCTGCCAAAGCCTCCACCGAGGGGAAGGCCGCCATCCAGCGCCGCCAGTAGGGCAGCACCACCTGCACCTGGGTTTGCTGCAACATCACCTCGGCAACCCAAATCGGGTAGGGATCGAGCCGCTCCCCAGGGGAGGCCGGCGCGCCTGTAGCCGTCAGCTTCCATGGGATCTGATGGCGTCCGTGGCCTTGCCCCCAGGCCAAGAGGGCTTCGCGCAGCTCGGGGGCAAGCTCCTGCAGGCGGCCTGCAGCCTTAGCCGAATCCACCCGGGCGAGCGCGGGACGTTGATAGGGAGACATTCCCCAGGGGCCCATGCCCCATCGCAGGCAGGGCTGGGGCCGGCATGGGCCTACCGGCGTGGGGCACCGCCACGGCGTTAAACGCCATCGACCAGCGCTCCCCATCGCCCCGGAAGGGGGCTACCGAATGGGGCTGCCAAGCCGGAAAGATGTAGAACTCGCCGGGCACCGGGAGCATGTATTGGGCCATGCCGGTACGGAAACTTTGGATATGCCATTCCTCGGGGCCGTGGAAGCAGAGCTGGCCATCGAAGCTTTGGCCCGTGATCTGGGGAGGCACCTGCAGAAACAGAACCCCTGAGAACGTCCCCCCGTGGGTGTGGGTGGGGTTGTAGTCGCCGGCGCGCTGCACATTCAGCCAGACATCAATCATCTGCAGGCTGTAGCGGCCCTCGTCCCAGGGGCCCCGGCCCTCGGGGGGCTGTTGATCGATCACGTGGCGAATCCAGCGCTCACAGCCCGGCAAAATCACGTGGCGGCAGAGCTGCTCCACCGCCGGAAATTGGGGGCCGAGTTCGAGCTGCAACGCCAGTTGGCCGGCCAATTTGGCCGAAGCGTCGGGAGCCTTTTCCGGATGGGCCAACACCTCGGTGGCCAGCCGCTGCAAGCCCTCGAGCAAGGCCGGTTCCAGCTCTCCTTTGAGCAGATAGCGCGGGAAGAGGCTGAGCACTTCCATCGACGCCGGGCCAGGGGAGGTCAAATTAGCTGGCGACGTAGGCCTCCACGGCATCGCTGATGCGGCGCAGGCCAGCCAGGCCATCGCGCTCCAAATTGCGCACCCGATCCCGGCTAATGCCGAGGATCCGGCCAATGCCGGTGAGGCT
>CAIYSK010000101.1 GCA_903928835.1 uncultured cyanobacterium | reverse complement strand
CTATTTGGCTAACTACAGCAGCGGCCCTGAAGCTGCCGTCGCCTACCAGGTGACCAACGGCAAGAACGCCATGCCCGCCTTTGGTGGCAAGCTCAGCGAATCTGACATTGCTGACGTGGCTGCCTATGTGATCGACATGTCTGGCAAAGGCTGGGCCTGATCGGCTTGCGCCAATCCCTGGGCCCCGGCGCAAGCCGGGGCTTTTTTATTGGGCTCGCCGAGCCTCCAAAACCGCCAGATAGAGATCCTCGGGCACTTCGCGGATGTCGTACTCACTTGGGGGCACCCCGTGCACATGGCGGTGCACCGCCATCCAGCAGTTGCGTTCAGGATCTTTGCCCGTGGCGTCGAACTCCCTGGAGGCCAAGGAAAGGGCTTGAATGAGGGCTGGATCATGCATCACCCCCTTCTAATTCAGACCCTTCAAATGGAGACCATGGCGCCTATCCGATCAGTCCAACTGAGCCAAGGTGTAGGGCATTGGCTCGCCCTCGTTGGCACGGTCGTGCTGGCAGCTGGCCAGGCCGGCCTGGCCCAGGAGCGGATGGCGGGCTCCTGCCCCCTGGTGGTGCCAAAGGCAGACAGCGAACTCCAGCCCAGGCGCATCCCTCCCAGCCAGGTGACAGGCAAAAATGCTGGCGGCTGCCTCTCCCCAAGCGATGCCATCTACGGCCCAGATGGTTGCCCCCTCAAACTCTGCGGCGCCAATGCCGGGGTGATTCCCCTGCCAGCGCCTTAGCGGAGGGGGCTAGCTGCGTCACGTTCGGCGTTGAATTGGGCCGGTTTTCACCCCATCGCCAGGCGGTACTCCCAACCTGGGGACGGGGCACCGCACCCGATGGTTCGGTCTCCCGGCATGGGTCGACTGCAAAACACCCATACGGTTGTGCCACCCCTCCAGACCTGGAGATTGAGCCATGAATCCCACCGCCGAACTGTTCACTGAAAAAGCCTGGGGTGCCGTGGTGGGCGCCCAACAGTTGGCGCAACAAAAACGCCAGCAGCAAATGGAGAGCGAGCATTTGTTTGCCTCCCTGTTGGCCCAACAAGGCCTGGCGGGTCGCATTCTTGAAAAGGCCGGGGTGGAGCTGGGCACCTTGAGCCAAAAGGTGGATGCCTTCATCGCCGCCAAGCCAAGCTTGAGCGCCCCGCCCGAGATGGTCTATCTGGGCAAAGGCCTCAATAGCGTGCTGGATCAAGCCGAGGCCCTCAAAACCAGCTATGGCGACAGCTTCATCGCCATCGAGCACCTGCTCTTAGCCCTGGCCATCGATGATCGCTGCGGCAAGCAGCTGCTCTCCCAGTGCGGTGCCACCACCGAAAAGCTCAAGGATGCCGTTCAAGCCATTCGAGGTAGCCAAACCGTGAACGATCAGAACCCAGAGGGCACCTACGAATCCCTGGAAAAGTACGGCCGGGATCTCACCGCGGCGGCCAGGGAGGGCAAGCTGGATCCGGTCATCGGTCGGGATGAGGAAATCCGCCGCACGATCCAAATTCTCAGCCGGCGCACCAAAAACAACCCCGTCCTGATCGGCGAACCCGGCGTTGGTAAAACGGCGATCGTGGAAGGGCTGGCCCAGCG
Organism: uncultured cyanobacterium; assembly: GCA_903928835.1. GTDB lineage: Bacteria > Cyanobacteriota > Cyanobacteriia > PCC-6307 > Cyanobiaceae > Cyanobium_A. Next base: position 311 of record CAIYSK010000101.1, on the reverse strand, counting down.
GATCGTTAACGGCGATGTGCCCCAGGCCCTGCAAAACCGCCAGCTCGTCTCGCTGGACATGGGCTCCCTGATCGCCGGTGCCAAATACCGCGGGGAATTCGAAGAACGGCTCAAGGCCGTGCTCAAGGAAGTCACAGCCTCCCAGGGTCAGATCGTGCTGTTTATCGATGAGATCCACACCGTGGTGGGCGCCGGTGCCAGCGGCGGAGCCATGGATGCCAGCAACCTGCTCAAGCCGATGCTCGCCCGAGGCGAACTGCGCTGCATTGGAGCAACCACCCTGGATGAACACCGCCAGCACATCGAAAAGG
>CAIYSK010000100.1 GCA_903928835.1 uncultured cyanobacterium | reverse complement strand
GTACTTCGACAGGCGCAGGATTCGATCTAGTACGGCAAGACCCCACGCAGTTGACCCAACACCCCAGCACCGGTGAGAAATTCCGTTGCAATCGCAATCACGAACCCCAGCATGGCCAGGCGACCATTCCAAAGCTCAGCTTGCTCACTCCAACCCCATTTGATCTGACTGTTCGTTGTCACCATCAGTCCGTCCTTGAAGAGAAACGTCTCTTCAACCTTAAGGATTTCCCTGCAAAGTGATAAAGCGCGCCCGCATCTGCCGCATGCTTGGGTCTGGATCGACCTGAGGGGGCCTGCTGAAATTGGGATCCGAGATCAGCAAGGTTTCGTTGCCTATGGAATCCAAAGCGCAGGGGCTTCCCAACGGCACAGACCTGCTCGCTGCAGAAAGACTGAGCCGCCAGAAGGGCAGTGGCCTAACCCCTGAAGCCCTTGAGGCCAACTGGCGCCTGGATCAACTGTGGGGGAAGCAACGAAGTGCGCCGCCAATGGCCCCAGCCGCTGCCCTGCTTCGCAGCCTCAAAGCCACCCTGTCGATCCGCCCAGGCGAGCAGCCAACCAGCTTGCGCATCCTCAACAGCGTCCAACTCGGCTCCCTCCAGCTCCAGTTCAAAGGTCCTGGCCAACTCACAGGCAGGCGGCCATTGCTGGTGTTCTGGTTTGAGAAGCTTGAGATTCGGCTGGGGCCTTGGCTCCTGATCCAGCGGGCGCTGCCCAAGCCAGCGGAAACAAAACTGCCCTTCTTTGCCCTAATCGCCAGCGGCAAAACTGATAGCAACAAAGGCAAGGAGCGCTGGTTGGCAGCCCGGGGCCGGGGCGGTGGCCTGGCCCTCTGGCGGAACTGAAAGCCTGACCCCAGCTTGGTAGGGGGTGTTCCCCCAGGATTAGCGGTCTTTGCGTTTTCTGGCTTTTGTGGTTAAGCCGTATTCGCCATCAATTAGTACTGGTTCAGACCCATCATCGAGTTATATCCCTCATCAGGGTCGAACTCGTTCCAACCGGGGCTGGCCTCGTCAAACAGCCCGTAGCGAGCCGCTTCGTCGTTGTCGCGGGTATTGCCCGTAGGCCGGGTATTGCAGCTGACCGCACCGCCAGGCAGCGTTTGGCAATTGTCAAAGACAACACCGGCCTGCCCCGGCGTTGCGCAAGCCACCACCAGGCCCCAACTGACAAAGGCCAACCACGGCAGCCCCGCAAGCATCACTCCCATCCTTAGCAAGCCCAATCCCGCCCCCATCAAAGGTCTATCAAGCAACACAAGGCTCTCCCCCAAGGGGAGCTCTCCTGGGATGATGGCACCGATTTGAATCCGCAGAGCGATGTACACCGATTGGACTGCCGTCATCCTGCTGCTGCTCACGGCTGCTCCCTTGGCCGTCGTGGTGGCAACGGCCGGCTTCTTTATTTGGCGCCAGAAGAAAACTCAACAGCGTTGAGCTCTAACTGCGGCTTTGGGGCTGATTGCTTGGGCAGTTGACCCTGCCAAAGATTGGCAGTTGTGATGGCTCCTGCCAGTGGGGAGATCAGGCCCTGGCCAAG
>CAIYSK010000099.1 GCA_903928835.1 uncultured cyanobacterium | reverse complement strand
GCTTTCCCCGCATCCGCTGGCACCACCCACAGGGGCAATTGCTCGCGCCAGGCCAACTCAGCGGACAGCAGCGCCCCACTTTTAAGCGGGCATTCCACCAGCACCACCCCGGAAGCCAGGGCCACCTGAAGCCGGTTACGGGCCGCGAAATGGCCCGCCTTCACCGGAGCGCCAGGCCCCTGCTCACTCACCAGCAACCCGGAGACCCCCACCTGGCGCTGCAAGTCAGCGTGATGCCGGGGGTAAACCCGCTCCAGGGGCGTGCCCAAAACAGCCACAGGCCTCCCTCCCGCGGCCAAACAGCCCCGGTGGGCGGCCCCATCAATTCCCTCTGCCAACCCACTCACCACCGGCCAGCCAGCCTTGGCCAAAGCGGCTCCAATCGCATGGGCCATCGACTGGCCATGCAGGGAGGGGCGCCGGGTCCCAACGACCGCAATGGCCTGGCGCCTCTGCAAGAGGGGCCATAGCGATCCCTGGCCATGCCAATAGAGGGCCATGGGCGGCCGCTCGAGCTCACCCATAGAGCGGGGGAACGGCCGATCGCCCGGCAGCAAGACCCGCCGGGCCATACCCTTGCGGCGCAATTGGTCGAGGGGTTGGGGGCCCCAGCGCTCGCGGTAGTGGCCCAAGCGCTGGCCAAGCCTGGGACCAAAACCCGGCAACGCCTCAAACAAGCCGATCGGGGCCTGCCACGCCTCGGCCCAAGAGCCAAACAAGGCCTGAATTTGGGCCAACCGCGACCATCCCAGGCCTGGACAGCCGCTCCAGAGCAACCACCAGAGCCGGCTCTGCTCCGACCAGGCCCCCCGCCCACCAGGGGCACCACCAGGCGCACCAGAAGGGACGCCACAAGGAAACTGCAACAACGCACCCATGCCATCAGTACATTTGTACTGAAAGTCTATTGCGGGCCGCGCACCAGGCTGTCAACGGCGGCGTCCAGTTGGGCTGGCAGGCGCCGCAGCACCTTGCGATGACCAGGGCCCGCCGAGCAATCCACCAACACCAAATCCACCCGGGCCTCAGCAGCCAGGGCGCCCCCGGGCGCGACAAACCAACTGCGCCAGGGCAACTTCACGCCCCTACGGGGCAGCACCTCACTCCACAGCTGCACGGCATCGCCATGGAGCAGGCCCTGCTTGTAATCAATCTCCAGGTGCACCAAGGGGAGTTCGAGCCCCTGGGCAGACAGATCGCTATAGGCCAATCCAACGGCCGCCAAAGCCTCCACCCGGGCCTCCTCGAGCCAGGCCAGATAGGCGCCATGCCACATCACGCCGGCATGGTCGGTGTGCTGGGGCAGCACCCGCCGCTCCAAGCGCCACCCCCTGGGCGGATGGATCTCCATCACGGTCTGCATGGCGGCTGCTCCCAACCCACGGATGGGCCATAGGCTGCCCCAGAGCCAAGGATGAACCGCGTGTTTCGCAACGTTTTAATTGCCGACTCCGGCAAAGGCCATGTTGAAGAGATGGTCCGCATGCTGCGCGACATCCCCGCCGTGCGCCAAGCCCGTCTCAACCTGTTGCACGTGGTGCCCGAGCAGGCCGGCGAAAGCTTCACCGAGCACTCCCAAAAGGCTGCCGGCATCGTGGCCGAAGCGGTGCAACGGCTCGGGCTCAACCCCAGCGAAGTGAACACAATCATTCGTCAGGGCGACACCAAGCAAACCGTGCTTAAGGTGGCCGATGAGCTCGATAGCGATTTGATCGTGATGGGCTCCCGGGGCATGAGCCGGCTGCAATCGATCCTGAGCAATAGCGCCAGCCAATACGTCTTTCAGCTCTCCACCAGGCCGATGTTGCTGGTGCGCGACGACCTCTACATCCGCCACATCAACCGCGTGCTGGTGACCATCGATGGCACCGGAGTGGGGGATGACGCCCTCAAACTGGCCTGCGAACTGGTGCGCGATATCCCAGGCGGCAGCCTCACAGGTGTCCACGTGAGCCGCCAAGACATCACCCCTTCCAGGGGGGGCAAGAGTCCCGCCGATCTGGTGCTTGAAAAAGCGGTTCAGCGGGCCCGGGCCTTTGGGGTGGAACTCCAACCGATTCACCGCTCTGGGGATATCGGCAGAACGGTCTGCAATGCCGCCGATGAGATCAAGGCCGATCTCCTGGTGATTGCCTCCCAGGACCGCCGCCCCGTTGTGGCCAAAAGCTTGGTCGACATCGACCGCCTGCTGGGCAGCTCGGTGAGCGACTACATCCGCGTTCACGCACCCGCACCTGTGTTGCTGGTACGGGAGCCGGAACAGCGCTGATTGGCCTGCTAAGGGCCATCAGGCCAGACCTATCAGCCCCCTTGGCGGCTGTTGGTCTGGATGTAAAGAATAATCAAAAACACAGCCGGAACCAACACGAACATGAGGCTGGCAACAAAGCCGAGATCGTTGGTTTCCATGGGTGCTTAAGACGGACCTTTTGGGCGTAAGCGGGAGGGTATCACCGGCGAATGGGTGGATTCAGGAGCCTTCACCGCTCGTTGCGGTTGGATCGGTCTCCTCGCCCTCGAGCTCCGGTGGTGTGGGCCACTCCGTCGGCCCAGCCCCGAGCGGTTGGCCCAGGGCCGTCGCCATGGCGTCGTCCTTGTTGGCCATGCCCACCTGGGGGCGGGTGAGCACCAAGAGCGATTCCTGCACCAGGGCCTGACAGGCCAAGCGCCAGTTTTGGGGCCGCCCCCGCAGCTTCTGATCTTCCACAGCCGTGCGGCCACTCATCGCCAAGGGGGAGGTGGACTCAGGCAGTTCGACAAAACAGGTGATGCACTGGCCGCAACCACCGCAATTGCCCAGCTTTCCCTTCAAGCCGTAGAGCTCGATGCCCTCCCGCAGGGCCACCTCCCGGAGATTTTCTCCCGGGTAACACTCCACATCCCGACCTTCACGCACAAAGCGAATGACTGGCATGGAGGGCTCCCGGTTTGGGCCCCATTGTGAAGCCGCCAGTTGCGCTCCGTAACCAGCCGCTCAGGAGGGCCCTTCTCGCCCTTACGATCGCCGCACCCACTCCAGACCTACTCCCCATGGGATTGCCCTGGTATCGGGTGCACACCGTTGTCATTAACGACCCAGGTCGTTTATTGGCTGTGCACCTCATGCACACCGCGCTGGTGGCCGGCTGGGCCGGCTCCATGGCGCTTTATGAGCTTGCGATCTTCGATCCTTCAGATGCTGTTCTGAACCCCATGTGGCGTCAGGGCATGTTCGTCATGCCCTTCATGGCTCGCCTGGGAGTCACCGGCAGCTGGGGCGGCTGGAGCATTACCGGCGAAACCGGTGTTGACCCAGGCTTCTGGAGCTTTGAAGGTGTGGCCGCTGCCCACATCATTTTCAGTGGCCTGCTGTTCTTTGCCGCCATCTGGCACTGGACCTACTGGGACCTCGAGATCTGGCAAGACCCCCGCACCGGGGAGC
>CAIYSK010000098.1 GCA_903928835.1 uncultured cyanobacterium | reverse complement strand
GATCACCGGTGGACTGACCCTGATGCTGGCTGCGATCGGCGCCATCTCCCTGTTGGTGGGCGGGATCGGAATCATGAACATCATGTTGGTGTCGGTCAGTGAGCGCACAGAGGAAATTGGCCTCCGCAAGGCCCTGGGGGCCCGCAGCAGCGACGTCCTGCGCCAGTTCCTGGTGGAATCCCTCGTGCTCTCGAGTCTTGGCGGGGTGATTGGCAGTGGCCTGGGCCTGGGTGCGGTGGCCCTGGTGGCGCTGATAACGCCCCTGCCCGCCAGTATTGGTGCAAGCACAGTGTTGTTCACCGTGGGGCTCTCCGGGTCGATTGGCCTCTTCTTTGGCGTGGTTCCGGCCCGGCGCGCGGCCAGACTCGATCCAATCGTGGCCTTGCGCAGTCTCTAGGGCATCGAAGCGGTTTCAGCGCTGCCTAAAAAACGAAGAAAAGCCGCAGGTTCAAAAACCGTGGCTTTTGCTACCGAGCCCCAGCGGTGATTGGTGGGTTGATGGCTCAATCTCAGCCTTGGTCATTGATTGGAGCACGCACCCTGCGGCTATCACAATTCCAGCGATCGCATGGTGATCCTGCGCTGTCTTGGGGCCAGTAATTTTTTTCTGGAGCGGGTTGTTTTCCCTTTTGAATTGTTGAGCTTCGAGTGCCCCGTCGATTCGGAAATCGAAATTTGGACCCACAGCCTTGGTGGCCCTGAGATGGTCGAATCCTTTCCATCCAAACAGCTGGCCATCCACGAGGGTGACTCCTGCTCCGCAACTGGTTAGCAGGCTCAGCGGCCGTGCCAAGGCACCGTTACAGTTATTAAGACTTTTTCTCAGTTATGAACCAGCGCTGGCGCCTGATTGCCCTCTGGCTGCTGCCCCTTGCAGTGGTCGCGTTTCTGGGATGGCAACTGCTCAGCTCTGGTGGAGCCTCCCGTTTAAGTCCTGGTGGCGCCCGAAACGCCCCCACCGAGGCTCCCCGCAATGCGGCGGTCGCCCGCATGAGCTACGGCAGGTTTCTGGATTACGTGGATGCCGGCCGGGTGACCTCGGTGGATATCTTTGATGGTGGACGCAGTGCCGTGATCGAGGCTGTGGATCCGGATCTCGATAACCGCGTTCAGCGCTTGCGGGTGGATCTCCCCGGCGTCGCCCCTGAGCTGGTGAACAAGCTCAAGGACCAGGGCATCAGCTTTGACATTCACCCTCCCAAGTCAGCTCCACCGGCGTTGGGTTTGCTGGGGAATCTTCTCTTCCCGCTTCTGCTAATTGGATCGCTCATTTTCTTGGCCCGTCGCTCCAATGGAATGCCAGGGGGGCCTGGCCAGGCAATGCAGTTCGGCAAGACCAAGGCCCGCTTTGCGATGGAAGCCGAAACGGGCGTCAAATTCGATGACGTTGCTGGGGTAGAGGAGGCCAAAGAGGATCTCCAAGAGGTGGTCACTTTTCTGAAAACCCCTGAACGGTTCACATCCGTTGGCGCGAAAATTCCAAAGGGCGTTTTGCTGGTAGGTCCCCCTGGCACGGGTAAAACCCTCTTGGCTAAGGCCATTGCGGGAGAGGCAGGCGTGCCCTTCTTCTCGCTCTCGGGTTCCGAGTTTGTCGAAATGTTCGTGGGCGTTGGCGCATCCCGGGTCCGTGACCTCTTTAAACGCGCCAAGGAAAACAGTCCCTGCATCATTTTCATCGATGAAATCGATGCCGTCGGTCGTCAACGGGGAGCCGGTGTGGGCGGGGGCAATGACGAGCGGGAGCAAACCCTCAACCAGCTCCTAACCGAGATGGATGGCTTCGAGGGCAACAGCGGCATCATCATCATCGCGGCCACTAACCGGGCCGATGTGCTCGATTCAGCCCTGTTGCGTCCAGGCCGTTTTGACCGCCAAGTTCAAGTTGATGTGCCCGACATCAAGGGCCGTATTTCAGTGCTCAAGGTGCATGCCCGCAATAAAAAGCTGGCCTCCGATGTGAGCCTGGAGGCCGTGGCCCGTCGCACCCCAGGTTTTTCGGGCGCGGACCTCGCCAACCT
>CAIYSK010000097.1 GCA_903928835.1 uncultured cyanobacterium | reverse complement strand
TGTGGGCGGTGAGCTGTACCAGGTGATGGATGGCCGCCACTGGTTTGAGGACGTCGAGATCCTGGTGGTGGACCAGGACGCCAATGGCCAGGACGTGCTCGGCTTTGGCGAGGCCGGCAAGACCACCTCCTTTTACTGCTGCTCCTTTGGCGATGAGCTGATGACAGGGCTCCAGGGCCCGTTTGAAGGTCGCTACGGCATCTCGGTGAGGGATTTCGGCGAAGTGCAAGACGCCCCGGTGTTCCGCACCCGTGTGGATTGGTATGTGGGCTTTGCCGTCTGCGACGACAAGGCCGCAGCGCGGCTCTACAACATCGGCCCGGCCGTGGCTTAAGGCCAGCTCCCATAAGCAATTTCCTCTTTCAACCCTCAACTTCCCCTTTTCACGAGGACAACCCCATGGCTCCCCTGGCGAATAAGCGCCTTGATGCCCTCACCACCCTGGTGGGCTGGATCAACAGCACCGCCACCGATCCGCTCGAGCGCACCCGCCTGAGCAATGAGGTGGTGCGGCTCACAACGCCGCTGGATGCGGCCGAGCAGGTCACCCTGGTCACATCCCACCCAGGGGCAGGCAGTCCAATCACGGTGGTGCTGGCCCTGGCGCCGCTGCTTAAGGACGGCAGCACCGGCACCTTTGTGAATGCCGCCACGGTCGTGATCCCGGCGGTGGGTGGACTGATCGAAACGGTGATCAACCCCGCCAATTTGGTGCTGGCTGGAACAGATGGGGCCAACAGCAAGGCGCCCTGCCTGTTCTTTGCGAGAGCCAACGTGTCGCCGTTCACGCCGCCGGGCTGTCATGTGAGCCTCACCCACTGAGGGTGCGATTGCTCCCCATGCGGCTGGCAGACCCTGCCCTGAATTGAGCCCCAACCCTTCCCCTTTCCCCAACCTTTGCAGTGAATCGATGGAGCCAACCTCTCCCCCCTGGCTACAGCCTGAGGCGCCTGAAAGCCAACCCGAGGGGATGCTGCGGATCAGCGATGGCCAGTCGTTCCAGGTGATTTGGCCGGTGCACCTGGCCGGCTGGCTTGCCCTGGGCTGGCGGCTGGATTGGCCGCAGCCGGCCGGTGCTGGCCCTGCCCCTGGCCAGGAGGCCGATGGCCCCTCCGTCGCCCCCGTGATCAAGGCCCTGCTGGGGGGCCCGTTCCACGCCCGGGCCGAGAAGCCTTACAGGGCGGTGCTGCAGGGGAGCGGTTTTACCCCGGAGATGGGCCTCAAGATCACCGCCTCCACGGGCGAGACGCTGTCGCCTACCGAACTCACCTACGCCAATGCCACAGAAATGGCCCTTTCGCTTGATTCCCGCCTGCTCCAGGTCGCCTGTCACCTAACTCTGGTGGCGGCGATTGGTTCTCTGGCCAGCCTGCCGTTCCAGGTGCAGCTGCTGGAACCAGCCGATGCCCCAGTGCCAGCGACGCCAGCCGATCTTGACGGCATGACCAAGGCCGAGCTGCTGGCCTTTGCCCGCAAGACCTATGGCCAGAAGCTGGACAGCTCGCTCAGCAAGGCAGAAGTGCTGGCGGCTGCTAAGGCCCTGGGCCGGGGCCCTGAGGCAGAAGCGGCCGCTGGGAGCGTGATTGCCCTTGATGGCGCCCAGGCGGGCCTGGGCCGTGAGCCAGACCCCCAGCCGGGCTGGTTGCTGGACGACAGTCCTGAGGAAGAGGAGCCTGAGGCGGTGCCGGGGGTGCCGACGGATCTTTTGATTTGACGGGCTGGGCTGGGCTTCTCGCCCATGCGGCCTGCTGTGGAGTGGCTGCCCCATCGAGAGCTGATTTCGCTTGGACTTGGCCTGGTGAAGGGGAAGAACCCAACTGAGAGAACGTTTGTCGGCGATTCAGGACTTGCCTCGGCCCATTCGGTGGCTGGAAGGGACGCCTAGCCCCTGGACGGTGCCAGAAATACCGCCTGGGAGCCCCCGGAAAAACGGTTTTGTGCTCATTTTGTGCTCAAACGCCCGAAAAAGGCCAAAAAAGAAGGGCTCCCGGAACCCCGAGAACCCTTGCTATGACTGAGATCGGGGCGACAGGATTCGAACCTGCGACCTAGTGCTCCCAAAGCAGACATTCAGGGGGCTCTATGACTGGGATTTCAGGCCACAACTGGCTTGGTGACTGGGGCTGATGTGGCCTGATCGGGCAGTCCCAGCTATTTTTGTGCTCAGTTTGTGCTCACAGTGTGCCAACTGTCAGCCATGACCAGGTTTGGGAGGCGGGCCTCCGATCGGCCGTAAGAACCTCTACTGCGCGGGGGTGGGCAGTACGTGAGCAGCGGGGCGGTGTCCGCCTGCTCCTAAGAAAACCCGGTAATCAAATGGAGTCGGTTGTCCTGCCCTTCGAGTGGTCAAAGCTGCAGGTTGGCGCAATCGTCGCCCGCGTTCGCAACATCTATGTCCTGACCCTGGAAGGCCATGAGCTCCAGGAGGCTGCCGCTATTGCCGCCGGCAAGGCCCCCAGTAGCCGTTGCAGCTGGGTCGAGGCCCTAGCCAGCTTCCAGGAGCAAAAGCTGCAGCACGGTTCGGCGATCAGGCCGGCGACCTGGGCCAAGACCTATGAGCCGGTGCTGTCGATGGCGGTGCAGCTGCTGGAGCAGCCGAAAGGCCCGACCAATGCGGTTGATCTGCTGGATGCCTGCCTGCGGGACTGGAAACCGGGCAGCCGCACCCGCCAGATCCGGGCCCAGTCGTTGTCGCAGTTCCTGCGCCACTGCGTCAGCCGCGAGCAGTTCCCCGACCATTGGCTACCGCCGGCTGAACTCAAGCCCCAGATCGGGGTGTCGACAGCCGCCGAGGCCCCTGGCAGCCGGAAGGGGGATCCCTTTTCGGATCTGGAGATCCTTTCCTTGCTTGATGCCCTGCCCCAAACGGAGGTAGGTGGCCGATGGGCCGATGCCATCCGGTTGCTGGCGGAACTGGGCCTGCGTCCGATCGAGCTGCAGCACTTGGCCGTGCGCCATGAACCGAGCAGCGGCAAGCCGCTGTGGTGGTGCAGCTACCGCAAGCGCAGTGGCGGTGGCATGACTGAACCGCGCTGGATCCACCCCCTACCGCTGACCGACTGGGATGGCAGACGCCAGGACTGGAACCTGGTAGGCCGTTGGCAGGCCGGCGAGCTGGAGCTGCCCCCCCTAGGCAATGGCCCCGGGGCCTCTGATGCGATCACCACCTACCTGGGCCGCCAGAAAGGTTGGAAGACCCTGCGCGATCGCCTCTCAGCCCGGGGGGAGCGGGCAGTGCCCTACAGCTTTCGCCATAGCTACAGCCTGCGGGGCCACCAGCTGGGCATCGATGCCGGCAGCGTCGCCTTGAGCATGGGCCACAGCTATGAGGTCCATTGCCGCAGCTATCCCTGGGCATCGGAATCAGGGGCGGCGACGGCGTTTGCGCGGGCCTTGGCGGGGTAGAACAAACAGCCCTGTTGACGATCGCTGGTTAGGACAAGGATGATCCGCCGAACGGCGAAAGCCTTGTAAGCTCAGGCCAAACTCTTGATACGTAAAACGATGTTTTTCAAACGGTTCCTCAAGCCATCTCAGGCTACCAAGCAGCTAATCTCTGTGCTTGAGAATGCCCGTAATCTGATTCCTGCCCCAGTACCCCATGACAAACCCATCGGGCTTCCGTGGAGTTTGCAGATTATTGATAAGGAAGCGGAGATGGTTGCTGAGATGTACAAGCTTAGAAACGCAGAGGACGCTGTTGTTGAGTCGGAAAACTCCCGAGGAGCTCAAGATCACCACAAAAGGGCAGAGATCGGCAAAATTAAGAAGCGGATTGCAGCTATCCAGATGGACGTTCTCAAGCTGCGTATGCAGGCCAACACCTT
>CAIYSK010000096.1 GCA_903928835.1 uncultured cyanobacterium | reverse complement strand
TTCCCCGACGACTGGCTGTTGGTGGTGGATGAGAGCCATGTGACCTGCTCCCAGCTGCAGGCCATGTACAACGGCGACCAATCCCGTAAGCAGGTGCTGATTGAACACGGCTTTCGCCTGCCCAGCGCCGCAGACAACAGGCCGTTAAAAGGGTCGGAGTTCTGGGAGAAGGCCACCCAGACCATCTTTGTGAGTGCGACTCCAGGCAACTGGGAACTGGAGCAAAGCCACGGCCAGGTGGTGCAGCAGGTGATTCGGCCCACCGGAGTGCTTGATCCGATCGTGGAGGTGCGTCCCACGGAAGGCCAGGTGGATGATCTGCTGGGTGAGATCCGCATCCGGGCCGATAAAAACGAGCGGGTGATCATCACCACGCTCACCAAGCGCATGGCCGAAGATCTCACCGATTATCTGGCCGAGAATGGAGTCCGGGTGCGTTACTTGCACTCCGAGATCCACTCGATTGAGCGGATTGAAATCATCCAAGACCTGCGCAATGGCGAGTACGACGTGCTGGTGGGGGTGAATTTGCTGCGGGAAGGTCTTGACCTGCCTGAAGTGTCGTTGGTGGCGATTCTCGATGCCGATAAGGAAGGCTTTCTGCGGGCCGAGCGCTCCTTGATCCAGACGATTGGCCGGGCGGCCCGCCATGTGGAGGGGGTGGCCCTGCTTTATGCCGACAACCTCACCGATTCGATGGCCAAGGCGATTTCAGAAACCGAGCGCCGCCGGGCCATCCAGCACGCCTACAACGTGAAGCACGGCATCACGCCTACCCCCGCTGGTAAGCGGGCGGGTAATTCGATTTTGTCGTCCTTGGAGGTGACCCGCCGCTTCAGCGATGACCAGCTTGAGCAGGGCACCAAGCAAGCGATCGACGAGACGGGCGACTACCAAGTCCCCTTGGATTCCCTGCCCGAGCTGATCACCCAGCTCGAAGACAAAATGAAAGTGGCGGCCAAAAATCTTGAAATTGAAGACGCCGCCAACCTGCGCGATCGCATCAAAAAGCTTCGCCAGAAGTTGGTGCGCCACACTTAAGCCGGGGCTTCTGTGCCGTGGGCCCGGTGCACGATGGTGCCGCCGAGCCCAAAGGCCCTATGCACCACTTGCAGGGCCTGGATGCCCCGGTTTTCGGGCACCACGCAACTGGTGCGGATTTCACTGGTGGCGATCAGCTCGATGTTGATGCCCGCATCGGCCAAGGCCCGGAACATCCTGGCGGCCGTGCCGGGGGTGCAGGGCATGCCCGCCCCCACGGCGCTAACCCGGGCGATGGCCGCTCCCTGTTCGAAGTGGGCTTCGGGCCACTGCTTCAGCAGGGCGCTGAGGGCCTGTTCGGCTTTACCCAAATCAGCCTTGCGCAGGGTGAAGCTCATGTCGCGGCTGAGGGCCTGGCCTTCACCATGGGTGCGCTCGGATTGGACGATGGCATCCGGGCTGATGCTGGCATCGGCCAGGGCCCTGCACACCGCTGCTGCGGTGCCGGGGCGATCGGGGAGCCTGCGCACACTCACCTGGGCCTGATCCAGATCCAGGGCCACACCTCGGACGGCTGGATCGGCCAGGTTGCAGCTGCTTGGATTGCGATCCAGTTGCTGCTCCGCCAGCTCAAACACCTCGGCGGCAGCCCGCAGGGCCTTGGCGCCTTGATGGCCCGCCACCAGGCAACTCACCTTCACTTCGCTGGTGGCGATTAGGCGCAGGTTGATGCCGGCCTTCGCCAGGGTGTCGAAGAGTTTGGCGGCTACCCCTGGTCGGCCAAGGATGCCGGCTCCCGAGATGCTCAGCTTGGCCATGCCCCCCTCGGCCCTGAGCTGGGCTCCGCCCGTCCCCAAATCGGCGCCGAGCCCTGCGAGCACCTCGCGGCAGACCAGCTGGGCCTGGTCGAGCTCGGCCTCAGCGAGGGTGAAGGCAATGTCGTTGGTGAAGCTGCCGTTGTCTGATCCTTCATGGGTGGCCTGCACGATCAGATCCACGTTCAAACCGGCCTTGCCGAGGGCTTCAAACAGCTGGGCGGCCACCCCCGGTTGATCCGGCACATGGGAGAGGGCCACCACGGCTTGCGCTGCTTCCAGTTCTGCCCCATCCACGGGCTTGCCCAGTTCCAAGCCCCCATGGCCGATCGGCCGGCCCTTCCGACTCGTGAGCAGGGTGCCCGGTTCGTCGCTCCAGCTGGAGCGCACCACCAGGGGTACGCCGAAGTTACGGGCAATTTCCACGGCCCGGGGATGCAGCACGGAGGCTCCCAGACTCGCCAGCTCAAGCATTTCGTCGCAGCTCACCCGGTCCATCAATTGGGCATCCGCCACCTTGCGGGGATCGGTGGTGAGCACCCCAGGCACATCGGTGAAGATCTCGCAGGCCTGGGCCCCAAGGGCTGCCGCCAGGGCAACTGCAGAGGTGTCGGATCCGCCCCTGCCCAAGGTGGTGATTTCGGGGGTGCCGGCCGCGCCGGAGCTGGTGCCCTGGAAGCCGGCCACCACCACCACGAAGCCTTCCTCGAGAAGCCGTTGCAGCCGTTCGGTGCGGATTTCCAGGATGCGCGCCCGGCCATGGGCGGATTCGGTGATGATCCCGGCCTGGGTGCCGGTCATCGACACGGCAGGAACCCCCTCGGCATGGAGGGCCATCGCGAGCAGGGCCATCGACACCTGCTCGCCCGTGGCCAGCAACATGTCCATCTCCCGTTGGGGCGGGTTGGGGTTGATGGAGACAGCGAGTCCGCTGAGTTCATCGGTGGTGTGCCCCATCGCTGACACCACGATCACCAGATCGTTGCCCGCGTCGCGGCAGCGGGAAATCCGCTGGGCCACGGCCTGGATGCGCTCGACGTCTGCCACCGAGGTTCCGCCAAATTTCTGAACCAGCAGGGCCATGGCAACCGATCGCCGAAGCTTTCGCGCGGGAAGGCTCAATTATTCACCGAGCCCACTCAGAACTCCCCCCAACCCCTTTCTTACCCCCCTTACCGCTCGGCTGGTGCCAACAAAAAGCCATCGCGGAAGGCATCCCGGCCGTCGGCTCCGCGCTTCAAGGCGGCTTCCACCTCCAGCACCTGCCCCAACAGCTTGAGGAAGTGCTTGGACTGTTTGCCGCGGATTTGCTTGCGCATCACATAGATGCGTTTGGGGTTGCCGATGCCAGCGGCCTTGGCGATCACGGCGACGTCTTGCTCGCCTGCCTTCTCCAGGAGGCTCACCCAAAGCCAGCCGCGGATTTGGCTGGAGAGGGCCGCCACGATTCGCAGGGCTGGTTCATTGGCTTCCAGCAGGACATCCACCAGGGCAATGGCATCCGCTGGTTTGCCAGCGAGCAGGGCATCGCCCACGGCCAGGCTGTTGGTGGCGTGGCTGGGCACCAGGGCGGCGACAGCCGCGGCCGTGATCGTTTGGGCTTGGCCCTTGGCATCGGTGCCGGCATAGATGGAGAGTTTCTCCAGTTCGCTCGCTAGCCGGGCGCTGTCGCTGCCGATGGCTTCCGACAGGGCTTCGGCGGCCGCTGGCTCTAGCCGCAGGCCCAGCTCGTGGGCAGTGCGCTGCACCAGCTCCACTTGGCCGGCCCCATCCCAGATGGCGGGCAGGGCAAAGCTGGCCTCGAAGGCCTGGCCTGCTTTCACCAGTTTTTGCAAGGCCTTGGTGGTGCGCAACCGGGCGTCGGGTTTGCCGGGATTTACCAGCACCAGGTGGCAGGTTTCTGGCAGCACATCCAGGCCGCTTTCCAGTTGCTCAGCCAACTCCGCTGGACATTGGTTGCAAAAGGGGCTGCGTTGCAGGATCACCACCCGGGCTCCCGATCCCAATGGGGGGGTGCGGGCTTCCGCGAGGGCCTGGGCTGCCTGGCCGGCGTCGTTGCCATCGAGCCGGCTGAGGTTGATGCTGCCCCAGGCCGGATCGATCAGCTTCTCGACTAGGGCCTCGATGGCCCGGCTGCGGGCGGCCTCATCGTCGCCCCAATAGAGGTGGAAGGGCATGGGGGTAGGTGGGCATGACCAGCCAAAGTCTGGTGGCCGGTGCAGCCTGCCGCCATGGCCCAGAGCGAAACGAGCCAACCGGGGATCGACCACCAGGGAATCGACCATCAGGGGATCGACCATCCGATTTTTAGCGAGAGCGTGCGCCGGATTCGCGGTTGGCTGGAGCCCACCGGCGTTTATCAAGGGTTGAGCCCCCTGGAGCAGGAGCTGCTGGAGCGCCTCGCGCACAGCAGTGGCGATCTGGAGTTGGCGCCCCTGGTGGCCTGGAGCCCCCAGGCCTGCGTGCTCGGAGCGGCGGCGGTCGCCCAAGGCGCGGTGATCCTCACCGATACGGCCATGGCAGCGGCCGCGGTGGCCCCCATGGCCCGGCGCACCTTTGCCAATCCCGTACACACCCTGTTGGAGTGGGCGCCGCCCACCGTGCCCGAAGGGGCGCCAGCTTCTGAAACCCGAAGCTCCTTGGGCATGGCCGCGGCCCTGAAAGCCCTTGGTGCGCGCCCATTGGTGGTGCTGATTGGCAGTGCCCCCACGGCCCTCGAGACCCTGCTGGATTTGGTGGCCGCCCGCACCTGCCCTGCGCCGGCCTTGGTGATTGGCATGCCCGTGGGCTTTGTGGGGGTGGCCGAGAGCAAGTGGCATTTGGCGGAGAGTGGCCTGGTGCACCTGCGGCTTGAGGGCCCCACGGGCGGGGCCGGCCTGGTGGCGGCCGCCTGCAATGCCCTGTTGCGCAGGGCCTGGCTTGAAGCTGCCTAGGCGGCACCCCGGCTGAGGCC
>CAIYSK010000095.1 GCA_903928835.1 uncultured cyanobacterium | reverse complement strand
GGCATCGACTGCCGCTGGCTGCACTACGAGATTCGCTAGCGCCCCAACAGGGCCTTGGTGGTTTTGGTGATGCCAGCCGTGGTTTCTGGCAGGTAGGGCCCCTGGGTGAGGCTGCCTCCAATGCGCAGAAAGATCCCTGCCAGCACCACATTCAGGCTCGCCAGGGCCAGGGCTCCGTGGATCCAGCTCCACGCCAGGGAGTCATGCAACCAGAGCAATAACGCCAACTCTGCGCCAATCAACGCGAGCAGCAGCAGCACCAAGCCGCCACTGAGAAGTAAGGCTCCACTGATCAGGCGCCGCTTTTCCCTATCCACCTCCTGCAGGGCAATGCGCACATGCAGGTCCATCACGGAGGTCACCAGCGCCCCCATGCGACCAGCCGCCGCCCGAGCCGTGGCCGTGCGGGAGCGCCCCTGGGCCCTGGGGCGGCCGTTATCGCTCACCTCACTCATGACGAACGGCGACCTGAAGCCAAGAGCAGACCCAGCAACACACCCACCCCTGCGGCGATGCCAATCGCCATCAGCGGCTTCTCGCGCACCGGCTTCTCAATCCTGGGCCTGAGGGTGGCATTGAGTTCATCGAGGAGGCTCTCCAGCTGCGCCTCGAGGGGCTCCAGGGTGCTGGCCAGGCGGCTGGTTTGCTCGCCGGCCACCTGCAGCAGATCAATCAGCTGATCTTTCACCACCTCAGCGGTGCGTCCCGTCTGGCTGGCAATCACCTCGGCCACCTCATCGAAGCTGCCACGGGTGGCCTCCAAGGTGTGACGGGCCACGTCAGGCCATTCCCGCTGAATCGTGGGGATCAGGGTCTCGAAGCGTTCGCGAAAACTGTCGAGTCCGGGGTGTTGCGGGGCCTCCCGCACAGGGCTTTCAGGGGTCATAGCTGCGGCCGCATCGGAGCTCTTATCACCCAAGCTAAGGAGGGGGTTGAGATTCTGGAAGGGTCCGCTACATTTCTGCTGCTCGGCGCACGGGCCTGTTGGTTCACATCAATCAGGTCGAGCTCACCCATTTCAAGTCCTTTGGCGGATCGATCACGATCCCGCTCGAGGAAGGTTTCACTGTGGTTACGGGGCCAAACGGCTCTGGCAAAAGCAACATCCTCGATGGGGTGCTGTTTTGCCTGGGCCTGGCCACCAGCCGGGGCATGCGGGCTGATCGGCTGCCCGACCTGATCAACAGCTCCATGCTCCGCCAGGGCAAGGCGGCTGAAACGGTGGTCACCGTGCGCTTTGACCTCACCGATTGGCAGCCCGATGGGGCCGAAGCCGGCCTCGAAGCTCCCGAGGAGGGCCCGTGGATCCAAACCGGGCAGACCTCCTGGAGCGTCAGCCGCCGCCTACGCGTGGCCCCAGGCGGCACCTACAGCAGCAGCTTTAGCGCCGACGGCGTGCCCTGCAACCTGCAGCAATTGCAAACCCAGCTGCGACGCCTGCGGGTGGATCCCGAAGGCAGCAACGTGGTGATGCAGGGCGATGTCACCCGCATCGTCTCAATGGGCGCCCGCGACCGGCGCGGCATCATCGACGAGCTCGCTGGCGTGGCGTTGTTCGATAGCCGCATCGAGCAGAGCCGCGGCAAACTTGATGAGGTGCAAGAACGCCAGGAGCGTTGCAGCATCGTGCAGCAGGAATTGCTGGCGCATCGCCAAAAACTCGAGCGCGACTGCGCCAAAGCCCGCACCTACCAAGACTTCCGCAACCGCTTCCAAACGGGTCGCCTGCAGGAGCAGGTGCTGGCCTTTGAAACCGCCCAGCGCCAGGCCCAAGAGCTAGCCAGCCGCGAGCAGGCCCTCACCAAACAGCAGCTCACGGATCAAGAAGCGATCAGCAAGGCCGAAGCCGAGCTAGCCCTGGCGGCCACCCAGCTCGAGCAGCTGCAACAGGAGGTCAAAGCCCTCGGGGAAGATCAGCTGATTGCCGTGCAGGCCGAATTGGCCGGCCTGGAAGCCAGTGGCCGCGAACTGGCCCGGCAGGCGGAGAAGCACCAGCTCGATGCCGAGGCCCTGCAACGGCAGCGGCGGGAGCTGGCCACATCCCAGGGGGACCTGCGCCAACAGCAGCAGCACCTCGATGCCAGCTCCGACCAACGCCAGCTCGATGACGCTGAAGCCGCTTGCCGCACCGCCGAAGCTGCCGTGGAGCTCTCCCGCCGCCGCCTGGGGGAAGTGGCTGGCCGTTCGGGCAGCTGGCTGGAGGAACAAAAGCAGCGCAGCCAAGCCCGCCAGAAGCTCAGCGAACAAATCGGGCCCCTCGAAGCCGAGCGCCAGCAGCTCGGCGAGCGCCTGCGCCAGAACCAGGAGCGGCTGGGGGAGGTGGGCACGGAAGCCCAGGAGGAGGGCGAATCCAACCGCAGCACCCAAGCCAGCCTGCAGGCCGCCGATGGCGAATGGCAACAGCTCCTCGAGACCGTGCACAGCACCCAACAGCAGGTGCAGGAGCTAGCAGAAGCCCTGGCCTTGCAACAGCGCACCCGCAGCCGGCTGGAGCAGGAGCAAACCAGCCTCGAGCGCGACATTGCCCGGCTCGATAGCCGGCGCGAAACCCTCTCGGAAAGCCGGGGCACCGGCGCCCTCAGGGTGCTGCTCGAGGCTGGCCTGGAAGGCATCCATGGGGCGGTGGCCCAGCTGGGGGATGTGGATGAAAACGTGCGCATGGCCCTGGAAGTGGCGGCCGGCGGCCGCCTGGCCCAGGTGGTGGTCGACGACGACCGCATCGCCGCCAAGGCCATCGAGCTGCTCAAAAGCCGGCGAGCGGGCCGGCTCACCTTCCTGCCCCTCAACAAAATTCGCGGTGGCTCCAGCAGTGCCAGTGGTGCCAGTGGGGGAGCCGCCCTGCAGCGGGGCCAAGGTCCCACTGGAACCGGCGCCAGTGGTCTAGGGGGCGGTGGCCTGGTGGGCAAGGCGGTGGATCTCGTGCGCCACGAACCGGTGTATGCGGAAGTCTTCCGCTATGTCTTCGGCGACACCCTCGTCTTCGACAACCTCGCCAATGCCCGCCGGGAACTGGGCCGGTGCCGGGCCGTAACCCTCGATGGCGAACTGCTCGAGAAGAGTGGGGCCATGACCGGCGGCAGCCTCCAACAGCGGGGCGGCCAGCTCAGCTTTGGCAGCAGCCAAGACGGCGATGAGGCTGAACCCCTGCGCCGCCGGCTGCTCGAACTCGGCGAAAGCCTCCTGGCCTGCCGCCGCAAGGAATCGGACCTCGGCCAGCGCCTCGAAGCGATCCGCCCCCAACTGCTGGAGCGCCAGCAGCGCCAGGCCGCCCTGGAGGCCGAGCGCAGTGCTGCCCAGCGGGCCCTCGCGCCCCAATTGCAACGGCAGGAGCAACTCTCGAGTCGTCTGGTGCAGCTGCAGGAGGCCCTCAAGGCCGATCTGCAGCGCCAAAAGGAGCTCGAAGAATCCCTGCAGCCCCTCCAACTCCAGCTCACCAGCCTCGAGGCCGCCGAGGCGACCGCCCAGGCCTCAGGAGATTCCGCCCGCTGGCAAGGCCTGCAAACCGAGCTGGAAGCCGCCGACCAGGCCCTGGCCCTGGCCCGCCGCCAACGGGATGACCTGCTGGCAGCCCGGCGTGAGCGGGCCCTCGCCGCCGAACGCCTCAGCAACCAGCTCGAAGCCCTCGCCGCAGACGAACAACGGCTGGTGGTGGCAGTGAATGCCCTCGTAGCCGAGCGCACCGCCTGGAAGGAGCGGCACCAGGCAGACCAGGCCCGCCGAGCCACCCTCGAAAGCCAGCAAAGCGATCTGCAGACGCGCTTTGGCGAGCGCCGCCGGGCCAGGGATGCCGCCGAAGCCCAGCTGGGGGCCCAGCGCCAGGCCCTGCAGCAGCGGCAATGGGAATGGCAGCGACTCGGAGAAGAGCTCCAGGCCATCGCTGAGCAACAACGGGGCGACCAACGGCGCCTGGAACAGCTCGAACGCGAACTGCCCGACCCCTTGCCCGAGATCCCAGGCGAGGTGCGCGAGAACGGTCTCGAAGCCCTGCAAAACGAGCTGCGCAGCCTCCAGGCCCGCATGGAGGCCCTCGAGCCCGTCAACATGCTGGCCCTCGAGGAACTCGAGCAACTGGAAACGCGCCTCGCCGACCTCGAGGAGCGCCTCGACGTGCTGAGCAAGGAGCGGGAAGAGCTACTGCTACGGATCGAAACCGTGGCCACCCTGCGCCAGGAAGCCTTCATGGAGGCATTCACCGCGGTGGACGGCCACTTCCGTCAGATCTTCGCTGGGCTCTCCGATGGCGAAGGCCATCTGCAATTGGAAAATCCGGAAGCGCCCTTGGAAGGGGGGCTCACCCTGGTGGCCCACCCCAAGGGAAAGGCCGTGCGCCGGCTGAATGCGATGAGCGGCGGTGAAAAGTCGCTCACGGCCTTGAGCTTCCTCTTCGCCCTGCAGCGCTTCCGCCCCTCGCCCTTCTATGCCCTCGACGAAGTGGACAGCTTCCTGGACGGGGTGAATGTGGAGCGGCTAGCGGCCCTGATTGCCAGCCAGGCCGACCAGGCCCAGTTCATGGTGGTGAGCCACCGGCGGCCCATGATCGCCGCGGCCACCCGCACGATCGGGGTTACCCAGGCCCGCGGAGCCCATACCCAAGTGGTGGGATTACCGCCAGCTGCTTGAGCTAGGGGCTTACGCCACAATGGATCGACAGGGCCAAGGCTGAACCCGTTCTTTGACCTCCTCCATTCCTCCCTCTGCTGATCCTGGAGCCGCAAACGCTGCTCCCCGTGACCGCCTTTGGCTGCGCTCGGAGCTCATGGGCACCCAGGTCATTACCCGTGACTCGGGGCGCCGCCTGGGCGTGGTGGGAGAGGTGGTCGTCGATATCGACCGCCGGGAAGTGGTGGCGCTTGGGCTGCGCGACAACCCCCTAACCCGCTTCCTCCCAGGCCTGCCCCGCTGGATGCCCCTGGATCGCATTCGCCAAGTAGGCGATGTGATCCTGGTGGATTCGGCCGATTCCTTAAGCGAAGGGTTCAACCCCGAGCGCTACACCAAGGTGATCAATTGCCAGGTGATCACCGAGGCCGGAGAGCAACTGGGTCGGGTCTTGGGGTTCAGCTTCGACATCGAAACCGGTGAGCTCGCCACCCTGGTGATCGGGGCCGTGGGGGTGCCGCTCCTTGGTGAAGGGGTGCTGAGCACCTGGGAGCTCACCGTGGAAGAAATCGTGAGCAGTGGACCCGATCGGATCATTGTTTACGAAGGGGCTGAGGAGAAGCTCAAGCAACTCGGCACTGGTCTGCTGGAAAAACTCGGCATCGGTGGTCCGAGCTGGGAACAGGAGGAACGGGAGCGTTTTCGCACCGGCATGGTGCCCGTGGAAAACCAATTGGCCGCCGGTCAGCCCAGCGTGCAGGAGCAGCGCCGCATCCAACCCGCCACCAGCAGGGCGTTTGAACCCCAAGAAGAGCTCGAGTACGTCGAGCTGGAGGAGCGCCGCCAACAGCAACCCCTCCGCCAACGCCGCTACCTCGACGACGAGCCGGAAGCCCGTTCCCAAGACGACCGCTATCAACAGGGTCGCTTTCAGGAAGGCCGCTTTCAGGAAGGCCGCTTTCAGGAAGGTGGCTATCCCGAAGATCGCTATCCGCGAGAGCGTTACCAAAACGAGCCCTCCCGGGACGAACGCGCCCCCCAGGAGCGCTCCACAAACGACAGATATCCACAAGACCGGTATCCAGAAGAGCGCTATCCGGACAACAAGTATCTGGATGAGCGCCAGCAGGGCGCACCCCGCCGCTCCCCGGCACCCCAGCCCGAGTCCCGGAGAGAAACCAGCCGCGAACCCAAGCCAGAACCCATCGATGTGGAGGCCGAAGACCTGGGCGATCCCTGGTGATCCCAGGCCCCGAAGACCCCAGGCTTGGCGAGGGCCTTAACCCTTTTTGATGGGGATCATCCCTTTTTGAGGGAGCTCAAGCCTTCTTGAAGGCCAGGGAGGCGGAGTTCACGCAGTAGCGCTGGCCGGTGGGAGCAGGGCCATCGTTAAACACATGACCCAGGTGGGCATCGCAATTGGTGCAACGAATTTCGGTGCGCACCATGCCATGGGTGCTATCGGTGAGGGTGGTGATTGCCCCGCCACTCACCCCATCCCAAAAGCTGGGCCAACCGGTGCCCGACTCAAATTTGGTAGCCGAACTGAACAGCTCTTCCCCACAGCACACGCAGTGGTACATCCCGGTGTCCTTGTTGTTCCAGTAGGCCCCGGTGAAGGCGCGTTCCGTGCCCCCTTGTCGGGCAATACGGAACTGATCTGGGGTAAGCCGATCGCGCCACACCTCCTCAGCCACGCCCCGGGCCAAGCCGCTTTCCACCCCACAGGCCGATGCTGCGGGGCTTTCTTCTGTGGCGCTGCCTACTGCGGAGCTTTCGGCTGCGAAATTCTGGGAAAGTTCAGACATGGAAGGCTCCAACCCCAACAAAGCCAAGTTTGCCAAGCCTAGGCATCGAAGCCAGCCGGCAGGAGCTCCTCCACCATCGAAGCCAGACTCGCCACCGCCCCCGGCTGGCCCCTGAAGCTACGCAGGTCATCCCGGAGCCCGGCCAACCGCCCCGGGCTGGCGAGCCAATCCGCGGCCTCCTGGGCAATCTGCTCCGGGGTGATCGGACCAACCCGCTCGGGCACCACCAACCGGCCGGCGGCGATGTTGGGCGAGGAGAGAAAACCCCGATGGCGCAAGCGCCAGGCGGTGAGAGCAACCCCAAAGAACCAGCGCAGCATCGGCAGGCGCCCCAGCAAACCGGCCAGGCCATCCCAGGCCTGCATCACATGCAGATGCTGGGTGGGCACGAGCACCAACATCGGTAGACCAAGGGCCGCCAGCTCGGCCGTATTCGCCCCAACGGTGGTGAGCGCCAATTGGCATTGGCTTAGGGCGCCATGCACCGGGTTCTCCAGCAACACAGCGATGCGCGTGCCCGCAGGGGTCACCAGGGCATCACCCACGAGCTGGGGGGCTCCAGAGCCGTAGCAGCCTGCGATTGGATTGGTGGGGCCTGCGTAGTGGAGCAGGTCCGCCACCGTGGCCGTCGGGGCCAACGGCAGCAGAAACCGGCACCCTGGGCGCAGGGCGGCGAGGCGATCCGCTGTCTCCAACAAAAAGGGCATGCCCACCCTCAATTTCGCCCGTTTCGAGCCCGGGAACAGGGCGATCCACTCGCCCGGGGGCAAGGGGGCTTCCCCCCGGGCCGCTTCTGAAAGGTCGGCCATGAGATCGCCAACCACGGCTGCCCGTGGCGACCAACGAGGCGCCAGGCGTCCCGCCGCAACCTTTCCCATCAAGGCAATGCGGTCGTTCCATTGGGGCCAACGAACGACCCACTCCGCATAGGTCAGGTGGCGGTAGCCCAACCGCGCCGAGAGCAACACCGTCCAAAATTGATCGCCCCCCAGGAACACCACCACCCCCTGCTTGGGCCAAGGGCCAAACCGCTGGGGCCACAGCAACAGCGACCAGAACTGGCGGGCTGGGCTGATCCGCTCAAACAGGTTCCAGCGGCCAGCCGCCCGATCTTCCGAGCCGGTGCCGTTGGGGCAGGGCACCAACACCAGCCGGAGGCTGCAGCGGGCCGCGGGGTGCTGGGGGCGCAACGGCATCGAACGATGCAGGCGCTGGGCCAGGGGCCTGACCCAGGTCGAGAGTTCGCCGGGGCCATTGCTGACCAACACGATCCCCACTGAGGCTTCACCAGCTCCTGGACCAGCGCTGGCGGAGGACTCGCGAGGACTCAAGTTGTGGAAAAGAAAAATGCGGATGGCGAGACTTGAACTCGCAAGGCCGAAGCCACACGCCCCTCAAACGTGCGTGTCTACCAATTCCACCACATCCGCTTGTGATTCGGCTGGGCCCTTACAGCCCCTCCGGGTGGCACGGTTTGCCCCATGGGGTTCACCGGCTCAGCAATATACCTATCGGCTTCAGCCCGGTGAGCACTGATACAGTCCGGAACGGCCTGTATCAGCTGAGTCGCGGCGGATGTCCATCGGCAAATTGCTGATCGCCAACCGGGGCGAGATCGCCCTCCGGATCCTTCGTACCTGCAGGGAACTGGGCATCCCCACCGTGGCTGTGTACAGCACGGTCGATAAAAACGCGCTGCACGTGCAGCTGGCCGATGAAGCTGTCTGCGTGGGCGAAGCCCCCAGCAGCAAGAGCTACCTTCATATTCCCAACATCCTGGCCGCCGCCACATCCCGCGGCGCCGATGCCATTCACCCCGGCTACGGCTTCCTCGCCGAAAACGCTCGCTTCGCGGAAATCTGCGCCGACCACGGCATCACCTTTGTGGGGCCATCGCCCGAAGCGATCCGCTCCATGGGCGACAAATCAACCGCCAAGGCCACCATGCAGAAGGTGGGTGTACCCACCATCCCGGGGAGTAAAGGACTGCTCTCCAGCCCAAGGGAAGCCGCAGCCCTCGCCGAAGGCATGGGGTATCCGGTGATGATCAAAGCCACCGCCGGTGGGGGTGGCCGTGGCATGCGGCTGGTGCCCTCGGCCGATCAGCTCGACAACCTGTTCAAAGCCGCCCAAGGCGAAGCAGAAGCCGCCTTTGGCAACCCAGGTCTGTACATGGAGAAATTTATCGATCGGCCCCGGCACGTGGAAGTGCAGGTGCTGGCCGATCGCCACGGAAATGTGGTTCACCTTGGGGAGCGCGACTGCTCGATTCAGCGCCGCCACCAAAAGCTCCTGGAAGAGGCCCCCAGCGTGGCAATCAACGCCGATTTAAGGCGCCAGATGGGGGATGCCGCCGTGGCTGCTGCCCGAACCATTGGCTACGAGGGTGCGGGCACCGTGGAATTCCTGGTGGATCGCAGCGGGAGCTTCTACTTCATGGAAATGAACACCCGTATCCAGGTGGAACATCCCGTGACCGAGATGGTGACGGGGATCGACCTGATCGCCGAGCAGCTGCGCATCGCCGGGGGAGAACCCATCTCCGTCAAGCAAGAGGAGATCAAGCTCACCGGCCATGCCATTGAGTGCCGGATCAACGCCGAGGATTCGCGCCAAAATTTCCGCCCCTCCCCGGGCAAAATCACCGGCTGGCTGCCCCCCGGCGGTCCGGGGGTGCGGGTCGACAGCCACGTGTACACCGGTTATGAAATCCCGCCCTTCTACGACTCGCTCATCGGCAAGGTGATCGTGTGGGGAACCGACCGCGACCACGCGCTCAAACGGCTGCGCCGGGCCCTCTCGGAATGCGCCGTGACCGGCATCCCCACCACGATCGAATTCCACCTGCAGCTGCTTGATCGCCCCGAGTTCCAGAGCGGCGACGTTCACACCAAGTTTGTGGAGCAGGAAATGCTGCCCCCGGGCAAGTAAGGCCTCAAGCCGCCATCTGGTAATGCAGGATCAACTGGGTGAGTAGACCCTGCTGGCCCACCACCAGCTCCCGAAACAGGCTGATCAACCCCACCCACACCACCGGGGTCACATCCACGCCGCCGATCGGTTGAATCAGGCGCCGGGTCTGGGCCAAAAGGGGCTCCGTCGGGGCACCGATCAACCGCATCACCCCCTTGGTGAGATCAATCTGGGGATACCAGGTGAGCACGATTCGGAATAGGAACAGCAGCGTCCACCCCGACAGCACCAGGCCCAGCAACAGGTTCCCCCAGGCCAATAGGGATGAGGGCTGGACCATCCCAGACCATGCAAAGCCTGAAAGCGCCGTCACAAAGCTCTAAGCAGCTGGCCTATCAGCGTAGGAAGTCGGCTTGACTCCCTAGGATTCCCCAACGCTTGTCGCCCAATAGCCGGCTGTGCCATGACCCCTTCCCTCGCCAACTTCCTGAGCAGCCTCGGTTGGGGCGCGGTGATCGTGGTGGTGCCCATCACCATTGCCCTCGTGCTGATCAGCCAAAACGACCAGCTGGATCGTCGACTCTGATTGCTTAGGGCCCTCCCGATCGTCCGACGGGGAGGGTCCCTACAGTGAATCGATCAACAGGGCTTCGAACTCGGAGCCTCCTACGGGTGACACACCGTGGTTAATGCCAGCCTCAATTGGGCCAGCATCGTGGGCATTGTGCTCGCGGTGGGCGGGGCACTTCTCTATTTCATGCGTAGCTTTAAGCCAGCGCTGGCCAGGGACTACGACGTCTTCTTTGCCGCCATTGGCCTGTTGTGCGGTGGCATTTTGTTTTTCCAGGGCTGGCGCCTGGATCCGATCCTGCAATTTGGCCAGTTTCTGTTGGCTGGATCGGCGGTTTTCTTTGCCTATGAGAGTGTGCGCCTGAGGGGCGTCACCACCGAGCAAGCCCGCCGATCATCCTATTTCGACGACGAAGAACCCGCCCCAGCAGGTCCGTTCCGGCCCCGCATGGGGGGCCGCAGCTGGGGAGACGGCGACGCCGATCGCTTCGATGAGCCCGAGCCCTTCAAACGCCGGATCCCAGCTCGGGATGGCGACGATGAAGGCGAAGACCTCTACCGCCCAAGGCGGAGCAGCCGGGTAGCCATCCCGGAGCGCGCCGAAAGCCGTCGCCCGGCCTCCCAAGATGACTGGAGCACCGCCGATCGCAGTCGCTTCAGTGCCGGTGGCCAGGCGAGCGCTAAGCCTGCCAACGATTTTGGTGCCCGTCGCAGGGACCGCGACGATGGCCCTGAAGCCCGCCGCGGCAGCCGGCCCATGGCCAGCCCCGAAGGCATGCCCCGCTCAAGCCGCCGGGGCCCTGGCGGTGCGAGTGGCCCGGGCAATGCAACGAGTTCAACGAGCGAGCCTGGCGCCAGGCCGATGGGAGATCCCTCTTTCCCCCGAACGGCCGGCAGCATGCCCCAGGGCACCCCAATCCGGGGCAGCCGCCCTGGCACGGGCACGGCCGCCACTGATTCCAGGACCCCTGATTTCCGTAGCCCGGATTCGCGCAGCAATACCAACATCAGCGACGCTGACTTCAGCCCCATGACGCCTCCAAACCCCGGTCCACAGAGCGGCGGACCCCGGCCGCGGGACAACAGCTCCCGCTTTGACGACTGAGCAGACTGAGCACTGAGCCACCATCCCAACCACCGCTTGCGGGCCCCTGGCCTGGCTAGTACCCGTGCAATAGCCATCGCCCTGGGCTTGGCGGCATGCTTAACCAGCTGTTCAGGCGTGGGGCTGTTCGGCAGGCGAAGCGTTGGTCCCCTCGGGCCCCTTGGCGCCGAGGACCGTCAAGACCCGGCCATCAGCGGCAATGGCCGGTTCCTCGCTTCGGTGCTGGAACAGGGCGGCAAGGCCATGGTGGTGCTTCAGGAGCAACCAGGCGGTCAAACCGTGGCGTTGCGCCATCTGCGCGGCCACGAGCCCCACAGCTCACCATCGCTGAGCTGGAACGGCCGCTACGTCGCTGCCCTGGTGCAACAAGGACCTGAACGGGTGGCGATCCTGGAAGACCGCGCCACCGGCAAGTTGCTGCGCCTGCCGCTGCCCAATGGCAGCCAGCCCGCACGCCTCAGCCTTGCTCCTGACGGCCAGCGCATCGCCATCGAGGTGATCGAAGGTGGCCAATCAAGGGTGCAACTGTTTGATCTCACGGGCCAACTCGAGCCAGACCTCCCCGGCGGACTGGCGGTTCAGGGGGGGCCAAGCGTTCCATGAGAGCCCCCAGCGCCACCACCAAGCTGGGGCTTGCCTGCGCCATCGCCGCCAGCGCAGGCCTCCTCAGCGGCTGCATGGGTGCCATGCCAACGCCGATGGCGGCCCTCAATCGCCAATTGGCCATGGCAGGAACCAATCGAGGCCCCTCCCTCTCCGGGCGCTGGCTGGCAGTGATCACCGGGCGGGGCGGCCGCGACCAGGTGCTCCTGCTGGATGTGGCCCGCAACGCCCCCGTCCCGGTGCCGGGACTCAACCGAGGGGATGCCAAGCCGATCAGCGTGGGTGTGGATACCAGCGGCGAGAGGCTCGCCCTCGTGCGGCAACTGGAAGGGCGCACCGAGCTCGTTCTTTACCGCCGATCGCTGATGAGTTTGCAGCCGATTCCCATGCAACCGGCCGGGGTACCAAGCCTGGTCACGATGCGGGCCGATGGCAAGGAGCTCGCCGTTCAGGTCAGCCGTGATGGGCTATGGCAAATCGATCTCATCTCCCTGCCCTAGGCCACCGCTGGTCTAGGGAACCAGGCCTGCCCAGTGCAAAAAGGTGTCGCCGCCGATCAGCTCAATCGCCAAAACCGCCACAAACCCCACCATGGCGAAGCGTCCATT
>CAIYSK010000094.1 GCA_903928835.1 uncultured cyanobacterium | reverse complement strand
TCTTGTCCAACAGCGCCAGTGGCAATCCCCCCGCTACTGGCGTGGTGCTGGGCCAGGTGATGAAACCGGTGATTGGGAATTCAGCCTGGCGGGGCGCCAACCCCGCCCCAGCCAAGCGCCCGTAAGGCATCTGAGCTGGTTTGAAGCCGATGCCTACGCCCGTTGGGCCGGGGGCCGGTTACCCAGCGAAGCCGAATGGGAAGTGATGGCCACCGGCGTAGGCCAGCCCCTACCCCAGGCCTTCGGGGTGCTGTGGCAGTGGACCTCCAGCCCCTACCGGCCCTACCCCGGATTTCAGAGCGCCCCGGGCGCAGTGGGGGAGTACAACGGCAAATTCATGAGCTCCCAGATGGTGCTCAAGGGCAGCTGCTTCCTCACCCCCGAGGGCCACGGGCGACCCAGCTACAGGAATTTCTATCCACCGGCTAGTCGCTGGATGGCATCGGGGCTCAGGCTGGCGATGGATGGGGGGCAGAGCCATCCGGATTCAGGCCCAAATCCATGCTGATCGATCTGCATCCCCAACCGGCCGACATGGCGCGGTTGGTGAGCGAGGGCATGGCCCGCCAGCCCAAGCAGCTCCCAGCCTGGTTGCTCTACGACGCGGAGGGTTCCAGGCTGTTTGAAGCCATCTGTGAGCAGCCCGAATACGGCCTAACCCGCACCGAAACAGCCCTACTTGAAGCCAAAGCCCTCGAGATGGCCGCGGCCCTGGGGCCTGGGGTGCTGGTGGAATTCGGCGCCGGCAATGCCCGCAAGGTGGGTCCCCTGCTGGAGGCCCTCCAGCCCCCCGCCTACGTACCCCTCGACATCAGCGCCGACCACCTCGCCGCCGCCTGCCAACAACTCCAAGCCGAGCACCGCCAGGTGCCCGTGCTCGGCATCTGCTGCGACTACAGCGGCCTCGACCAGCTCCCCTCCCATCCCCTGCTGGAGGGCCAAACCCTGTTGGGCTTCTACCCCGGCAGCTCCCTGGGAAACTTCACACCCCAAGAAGCCCAAGCCCTCCTGGTCCAATTCGCCCAGCTCCTTGGCCCTGGCGGGAAGCTCCTGATCGGCATCGATCAACCCAAGGCCGTGGCACGCATGGAAGCCGCCTACAACGATGCAGCCGGTGTTTCGGCCGCGTTTGCGAAAAATTTGCTGGTGCGGCTCAACCGCGATCTGGGCGGCAGCTTTGACCCCACTGCCTTCCGCTACCAGGCCCGCTGGGAGGCAGGCCAAAGCCGTATCGCCATGGCCCTGGTTAGCGAGCACCTCCACAGCGTGGAGTTGGCCGGCCGGTCCTGGAGTTTTGCCGCTGGCGAAGCCCTGATCAGCGAATACAGCGTCAAATATTCCGCCGAAGCCTTCATCGCCTTGGCCGAGGCCGCCGGTTGGCACTGCGCCCAGCGCTGGAGCGACCCCAACAACGATCTGGCGCTGCATCTGCTGGTGCGGGCAGACTCAACCGCAACGGCCAGCTGATCCATGGGCAGAGACGAACAGCGGGCGGCCATGCGCCAGGTGCGCGAGGGTCTGATCGAGGAGCTTGAAGAGCTCTACCGCCAGGCCTTTGATCGCATCAGCGAACAGGACCTGGGCGAAGGCGCCATTGCCCGGCTCACCCAATTGCTGCTGCGCTCCCGAGAAGCAGCGATCACCCCCCTGCAAACAGAAATCGAAGCGCCCCTGATCACGAGAGCCCCGGAAGCCATGACCCCCGAACCCAGCCCCCCCGAAGCCAAGGCCTAACCCATGGGCTTCCTGCTGAGCAAGCTGCTTCCCCTGGCCCTCTACCCCTTGGGCCTGGGCCTGATACTGCAGCTGGGCGGGGCTCGAAGGCACTCGAGATGGCTCTCGGGGGGCGGCATTGCCCTGATCTGGCTGTTTGCCATGCCCCTCACCAGCCGCCAGTTGATCTGGGGCCTGGAGGAACGCAGCGCCGCCCTCACCCCGAAGACCATTCCCCAGGCCGATGCGGTGGTGGTGCTGGGGGGAGGGCTGCGGCCCAAACTGCCGCCCCGCCAGGCGGTGGAAGTGGCCGAAGGCGGCGATCGCCTGCTCACCGGCCTGCGGCTGATGCGCAAGGGGAAGGCACCCCTGCTGGTCACCAGCGGCGCCCGGGTGAGCTTCACAGCAGCCGATCCGGCCCCACCCGAGGCAATTTGGGCCCGGGATCTGGCGATCGAGCTGGGGCTCAAACCCAGCCAAATCCTGCTGAACCCTGGCTCCCGGACCACCGCCGAAGAAGCCCAGGCCATTGGCGAGCTCGGCCGGCAGCGGGGCTGGAAGCGGGTGCTGCTGGTGACCAGCGCCTTTCACATGCCCAGGTCCCTGGCCACGTTCCAAAGGCGGAGCGGACTCACGGTGATCCCGGTGGCCTGCGACTACCAATTGCCCGATCGCGCCCATTTCGGCAGGGTCACCCCAGGCAGCTTCATCAAAGACCTGCTTCCCGATGCCGAGTTTCT
>CAIYSK010000093.1 GCA_903928835.1 uncultured cyanobacterium | reverse complement strand
TGCTGGCCCCGCCCACCAGCTGAATGGCAGGGGCCGTGGGGCCCTAGCGGGGTGCGGACCCAGCTGCCAGCTCCCTCGCCAATCGGACCCAAGCGGGCC
The DNA here is from genome assembly GCA_903928835.1 of uncultured cyanobacterium. Taxonomy (GTDB): domain Bacteria; phylum Cyanobacteriota; class Cyanobacteriia; order PCC-6307; family Cyanobiaceae; genus Cyanobium_A. The sequence goes on along the minus strand of CAIYSK010000093.1, from coordinate 3,225 downwards.
CCTGGTCCCACCTAGAATCGCCCCTTATCGGATCCCGTGGATGGCTCGCGCGAGCGCCAGTTCTGATCGGCCTGCCACCAGCTCCGCCGCGCCAGCCCGCACCATCAACGAGAAGGCGGCCCAGTTGAGTGCCAGCCGCCTGCTCAATGGCGGCAGCCTGGAGGATGTGATCCGGGTGCGGGGCGCCCGCCAGCACAACCTCAAAAACGTTGACCTGACGATTCCGCGCAATCGCCTGGTGGTGTTCACCGGCGTTAGCGGCAGCGGCAAAAGCTCCCTGGCCTTCGATACGATTTTTGCTGAGGGGCAGCGGCGGTATGTCGAGAGCCTGTCCGCCTATGCGCGCCAGTTCCTCGGCCAGGTGGATAAGCCCGATGTGGATGCGATTGAGGGGCTGTCGCCGGCCATCTCGATTGATCAGAAATCCACCAGCCACAACCCCCGTTCCACCGTGGGCACGGTGACGGAAATCCAGGATTACTTGCGCCTGCTCTTCGGCCGCGCCGGGGAACCCCACTGTCCCCAATGCGATCGCTCGATCCGTCCCCAGACCATCGATGAGATGGTGGACCAGATCGTGGCGCTACCGGAAGGTATCCGGTATCAGCTTCTGGCTCCGGTGGTGCGGGGCAAGAAGGGCACCCATGTGAAGTTGCTGGGGGGCCTGGTGGCGGAGGGTTTTGCCCGGGTGCGGATCAATGGCGAGGTGCGGGAACTCGCCGACAACATCGAACTGGATAAAAACCACGCCCACAACATCGAAGTGGTGGTGGATCGCCTGGTGGCCAGGGAGGGCGTTCAGGAACGGCTCACCGATTCCCTGCGCACGGCCCTGAAGCGTGGCGATGGCCTCGCGCTGGTGGAAGTGGTGCCGAAGGCAGGTGAGGAGTTGCCCGAGGGAGTGGAGCGCGAGAGGCTCTATTCCGAGAATTTCGCCTGCCCGGTGCACGGTGCGGTGATGGAGGAGCTCTCCCCACGGCTGTTTTCGTTCAACAGCCCCTATGGAGCCTGCGCCGATTGCCATGGCATCGGCCATTTGCGCCAGTTCACCCCTGAACGGGTGGTGCCCGATCCGTCGTTGCCGGTGTATGCGGCCATTGCTCCTTGGGCTGAAAAAGACAACAGCTACTACTTCTCCCTGTTGTATTCGGTGGGTGAAGCGTTCAATTTTGAGATCAAAACCCCCTGGAACCAGCTCAGTGATGAGCAGAGGGATGTGCTGCTCAATGGCAGTCGGGAAGCGATCATGATTAAGGCGGATAGCCGCTATCAAAAGAGCGCTGGTTACGAGCGGCCGTTTGAGGGCATCCTGCCGATTTTGGAGCGCCAGCTCCGCGATGCCAGCGGAGAATCCATTCGCCAAAAACTGGAGAAGTTTTTGGAACTGGTGCCCTGTGCCACCTGCCATGGACTGCGGCTCAAACCCGAAGCCCTGGCGGTGCGGGTGGGCCCCTATGCCATCCATGAGCTCACGGCGGTGAGCGTGGGCGAAACCCTCTCCAGGATTGAAGCGTTGATGGGGGTGGGGGCGAGTGAGGATGCGTCGCCGTTGCTCAATTCTCGCCAGATCCAGATCGGCGATTTGGTGCTGCGGGAGATCCGCATGCGCCTCAAATTTTTGCTGGATGTGGGGCTGGACTACCTCAGCTTGGATCGTCCGGCCATGACCCTTTCCGGGGGGGAAGCCCAGCGGATTCGTTTGGCCACCCAAATTGGTGCGGGTCTAACTGGCGTCCTCTACGTGCTGGATGAGCCGAGTATTGGTTTACATCAGCGCGATAACGATCGCCTGCTGGCCACGTTGCTCAAGTTGCGCGATTTGGGCAACACGTTGATTGTGGTGGAGCATGACGAAGACACCATGCGCGCCGCAGACCACATCGTGGACATTGGTCCGGGTGCTGGGGTGCATGGCGGCCACATTGTGGCGGAAGGCAGTTTTGAGGATTTGCTGGCCTCCGAGGAGTCGCTCACCGGGGCCTATTTGAGTGGACGCCGCTCGATCCCAACCCCAGCCGAGCGGCGCTGCGCCGGTATCCGCAAGATTTCGCTGATTGATTGCGGCCGCAACAACCTCACCGGCATTGATGTGGAGGTTCCGCTGGGGCGATTGGTGTGTGTGACCGGCGTGAGCGGTAGCGGCAAGAGCACCTTGGTGAATGAGCTGCTGCACCCGGCCCTGGAGCACCACTTGGGCATGAAGGTGCCGTTTCCAGCCGGGGTGTCGGAACTTCGCGGCATTAGTGCGATCGACAAGGTGATCGTGATCGACCAATCACCGATTGGCCGTACACCGCGCTCCAATCCGGCCACCTACACGGGAGCGTTTGATCCGATTCGCCAAGTGTTTGCTGCCACGGTGGAAGCCAAGGCCCGTGGCTATCAGGTGGGTCAGTTCAGCTTCAACGTGAAGGGTGGACGCTGTGAGGCCTGCAGCGGCCAGGGGGTGAACGTGATCGAGATGAACTTCCTGCCCGATGTGTATGTGCAGTGTGATGTGTGTAAGGGTGCCCGTTATAACCGCGAGACCCTGCAGGTCACCTACAGGGGCCACACGATTGCCGATGTCCTAGAGATGACGGTGGAGCAAGCCGCCGAGGTGTTCTCTGCTATTCCCCAGGCGGCGGATCGGTTGCGCACCTTGGTGGATGTGGGGCTCGGCTACGTGAAATTGGGCCAGCCGGCCCCCACCCTCTCGGGCGGTGAGGCCCAGCGGGTGAAACTGGCCACCGAACTCTCCAAGCGGGCCACGGGCAAAACCTTGTATTTGATCGATGAACCCACCACGGGATTGAGCTTCTTTGATGTGCACAAGCTGATGGATGTGATGCAGCGGCTTGTTGATAAGGGCAATTCGATCCTGGTGATCGAGCACAACCTCGATGTGATCCGCTGTGCTGACTGGATCATTGATCTAGGACCCGACGGCGGCGATAAGGGCGGCGAGATCGTGGTGGTGGGCACCCCTGAAACGGTGGCAGAGCATCCCACCAGCCATACGGGCAGATACCTCAAGCAAGTGCTGAAGCAACATCCGCCTGAGGTCTTGGCAGGTTGAGTGGCGGTTTGAGGGTGGTCTTGGGGGAGTAGGCGAAGGACTGGGAGTGGCTTGGGTGGTGGCTTGATTGGGAAGGGGCGCTCATCCTGTCTGCCAACTCCTGTCAAACCACACAGACACCGCTGTGCTGATGGGGCATAGTGGGAGGAACAAAACCATTTGACAAG